>JAFSQO010000124.1 GCA_017446645.1 Synergistaceae bacterium
AACTTCATTGCGTTGATGTCGAACGTTAAATTATTCTTGGCCGTACCGCCGTAAAGTTTCGCAGTGCCCCCTGAGGACGTGAAATTATTTCCTGAGTAGGCAAGAGGAAGATTCACACTCGATAACTTGAGACCGTATGCGTTAATAGCTGAAGATGTCAGAGAGCCTTTGCCCGAAATATTTTTGTCGTTGCCGGTAATGTTGAAAGCGAGATTTGCTACTCCTGAGAGATTGCCCTTCAAGTCCGGGTAATCCTTGAGCAGTCTTTCGAGTTTTATGTTATTTCCCTTCAGTGCAATATTCACCTTCAAAGCCGGAGTTACCTGTATGTTTCCTGTAGCCGTAACTTCAACGCCTTCGACTTCAGCGCGGACCTTGTTGAGCTTGATGTCCTGCATGTTGCCGGAAATTTCTGCGATTAATTTCTCAAGGGTAAAGCCGGAAGCATTCAGACTTGGGACGTTGGCAGAGAAATTTATTGCAGGGTTTGAGTTATTGCCGGAGACCTTAAGAGTGCCCGTTAAATTGCCTTTCATGTCGACTCCTGAAGCAGACGCTAACGGAGCAAGATTAAGATTCGTGAACTTGAAATTAAAGTCCAGGGGATTTTTGCCGGAGACCGAAGCCGAACCCGAACCTGTAATACTTCCTGAACCTGCCTGAGCGTTCAAGCTGCCGAGAGTGATTTTATCGCCGTCTTTGTTGATTGCTGCCTTTGCATTCGTGAAAGTTACACCGCTTGCTGTTATGCTCTGTGCCGAAGCGTTGATTTTAATCTTGTCGAGCTTGCTTAAATCCCCGTTAAGTGCTGTAGTGAGTTCAAGATTCTTCGCGCTTATCATGTCCATTGCCTGAATGTTTTGCGATGAAGCCAGAAGATTTATTGACGGAGAATTCGCTGTGCCTTGAATCTTTACGCCCGCGTTGATATTTCCCTTCAGGGCGTAATTATTTATGTCAGGCACGTAATTTTTCAGGGCAGCCGGAGACATCGTTATAGTTGCATTTATGTTCAGTGAAGGGTTATCAGACGGAAGAGGCCCTACTGTTCCCGTTACGCTGATCGGCATTCCGTTCAGGGTGCCTTCTGTTTTGGTGAGGGTGAGATTCTTATTGGCGAACGAGAAATTTATCACGGGTTTAGTAATCTTCTGGTCCATTCCTGAAAATTCGGGGCTGCTTAATGAACCGGAGATTACAGGGTTTGACGTGCTGCCTTTGACATTCACCGAAGCCGTAATTTTCCCTGCTAACTTGTAATCCGAAGCGTCTGGGATCAAATCCTCAACTTTCTTGATGTCCAGGTCAACTATCTTTGCTGTAACGTTCATGTTAGGATTAACCAATAAAGAAGCAATGCTGCCGTTCAGATAGCCTTGAGAGCCTTCAAAGCTGAATTTACCGTTTACGCTTGCTGTGTCGCTGTGAGCAAGTTTTATTTGTGCCTTGATGTTGCTGAGAGTCCTGCCTGAGTACGAGATTTTTGGAGCAGTGAAGTTAATCAAGCCGTTCAGAGCATTAACTGGCCCGCTGATATTAGCATTGAAGGTCGAAACCTTACCGCCTAAGCCTTTGAGGTCAGGGACTTCGAGAATTTTATCCATGCCGTCAAGGTTTGCCTCACTGCCGTCAAGTTTTATCATGACTGAAAGAGGCTCATCAGGTCGTGAAGCTGCTGCGAGTTCGCCCTGAATCGGAATGTTGAACGCATTAGCCTGAATGTTGTTGACGGTTATGCGGTTATCCGAGTAGGCAAGATTTGCGCTGACCCGTTCTACTGGGAAGTTGTAGAGCTTCGAGCCTTTGTAATCTACGCTGCCCAAAATTTTAGGGTCTTCAGGTGTTCCGGTTATATCGATGTTGAGATTAGCATTGCCCTCAAAATCAGAAGGACTCAGGAAAGCAGGATATAGTGCAGTCATCTCGCCCAAGTTCAAGCCCTGAATTGAAGCGTGCAAGTCGAGAGCGTCATTAACAAGTCCTCCGGTTGCTATGATTTTCCCTGAACCGAAAGTTATATCTGACCTGTTAATCGCAGTAAGACCTGCTGACTCTCCCATATCGACAACACCCTTTAACGGTATATTGTTAATTGCTGCGTCAATGTCTATGTCGAAGTTGGCCAAGTCCGCACCGATCTCTTTAACGTCAATGACTCCGAACTGCGAAGTAAATTTGCTGTCAGTGATGCTTACCCTGTCAACCGGAATGTCTGGAACGTTTTGAGGGTTGTCGGCAAATGCAGGCGTTGCAGAAAATATTGCGTTGTGTCTCCTGTGTGAAGTCGTTGGCAGCTTGAAGTTCTGCAATGTCTTCATGAACTGGTCAATGTCCATGCTTATGCCGCCTAACGAGATTTCAGCAAGCCTTATCTTCCCAGTCAAGAGTGCAGGAAAATTCACCCGTCCTGACAAAGAACCAGCTGACAGAATCTTTTGCCCCTGAGCATCCAGAATCTCAAAGTTATTCAGAGTGTAGCCCTTAACAGGATTGCCCGTAATGCTCTCTGCATTCAGCGTTAATTTGTAGTTGTCGCTTATGTATTTCTGAGCATAGCCGAGAATCACGTTACCGCCTATGTCAGCAAATGAAAATATTATACCCAGAACGACGAGTAGAAGTAATATAACAAACAAGAATTTCGTGAAACCTCTTCCGCTGCGTCTTTTGTGAGTATGAGAAGCGTTGACAGGCCGCCTGCGTCTTGGTTTTTCTGGTACCATAATTATTTCATTTACAAGATTTAGTTCATCTTGCAAAAATTTTCACCTCTTTAATAATTTCTAAAACTGTTTTATCAATTATAATCGATAAACGTGATATAGTTATTGCACAGTCTACATAATTTTATTTTTTTAGGAGAGAGAGATTAATTTCAATGGCATTAATTTTTGTCGTCGCGATTTGTATATTATTAGTGGAAGTAACTTCAGCAAGAGCCTGCATGACGATTCTTGTCGGACGTAACGCTTCAGCAACGGGTGAAGTGTTGGTAGCCCACAACGAAGACGCACCGGGACGCTATACTATGCAGACTCACCTTGTACATAAAGTTCGCAGACATCAGGGCAGCACAATAAAATTCGAGCCTGGCATGTCAACGCTTGAACTCAACGAGACACGCACGAGCCTCTTATGGTCAGAAGCAAAGACCTATAACCCGGATAACCCAGGGCCTTCATTCTGTGACTTATACGTAAACGGCAACGGTGTAGTAATCTGCTCAAACAACTGCGCGGACTCACGAGAAGACAATCCTGAACTCCTGGACGGCGGCATAGGCTATGGACTCAGGAGACTCGTAGCAGAGAAGGCTCACACTGCAAAAGAAGCCCTCGAAATTGCGTGCGCTTTGGTCGACAGATACGGCTATGCGTCAAGCGGAAGGTCATATGCGTTCGCTGATCTTGAAGAAATTTACGTAATGCAGATCGTTCACGGCAAACACTACGCCATTCAAAGAGTCCCAGATGATGAAGTTGCAGTTATCCCGAATCATTACACTATTCACGAACCGGACAGCAAGGCTCACGGATATAGAGAACTCGTAGATTATGCAGTGAGTCGCGGCTGGTTTGACAAGAATTCGGGCAGCACGTTTGATTTCGCGAAAATCTATCAGGCTCCGGACTCTTATGGACTCGACAAGAATACACATAGGCATGTAAGGGCGTTCGAGATTCTTTTAGATATGGACTTATCGGGACTCCTAAATCAAGCCTGGGAGACTTTACCGTTCTCGATAAAACCTGCTCATCGAGTCAATCTTGCTATGCTCAAGAAGATTTTGCGTACTCATTTTGAAGGCACAAGCTCAGATAATTCAGGAGGCAACACTCCTCACTTTATGAAGCCTTTGACTGTCTGCAATATAGACACACTTGAGAGCACGATTATCCAGATTAGACGAATTCCTGAGAGAATAATATTACACAAGGCACTGGGCAGACCATGCTTTTCGCCGTATCTTGCCTGGTACTACGGAATACTTGCCGGTCCTGAAGGCTACGAGGACAAAGAAGCCGACCAATCACTGGCCGAACATTTTGCGACCCAGCCCGAAGACATGGATTACAAGAATAATGCATGGTTCAGGGCTATGGAAATTCAGACAGCCTGCGATATTCTTTACGGTGAAGAGTCAGAGAGAGTCCGCAGAGAAATCAAGACAATCGAAGACAGAATCGAACGCGAACTCAAAGCAATTGACCCTCAAATAGAATTACGCCTAAGGACTGACCCAAACATTGCACGAGCCATGATGGAAGGTTCGTTAATGTCATGGTCATCAGGTGTTGAACAGTGCATGAAGAACTTAAAAGCAGAACTCAAAATCATTCAGGCTGAAGCAGTTAGCAATGCAGTACCGGGAAAGAATTTTACCGTCAGGGTTCCCAATAATATGACCCTCGATAAATCACAATGCAGGTGCGGGCCTTCGTACTTACCCGTCAGTAAATGGTCGGAGTGCGTGAACTTGACTGAAGACGGAAAGTTTACAGATATTGAGTTTTCATCAGGTGATTGGCTCAATGATGCAACACCATGCTTTACGGATTTATATTTATGTCTGGTTGATTCGTCAGGCAAGAGACATGCGGGCAGCGTAAAAATTCAGATTAGGAGGTTTTAGCAGTAATGGCAAGGAAGAAAGCTAACAAAAATATTTCACTTGAGGAGTTAAAGGCACTTGGCCCTGTGAAATTAATTCTGCTTGGAATAATTCTCATAGCAGCGTATTTCTTCAACGGCGAGTTACCTTCAATCTTTCAGACTGAACCAGAGACTCAAACTCAGACGCAGAATCAGAATCAGAGTCAGAGTCAAAAACCTTCAGGCATAATCGAAGGTGTTGTCTCTAAAGTAGTTGACGGCGACACAGCAGTGATTAAAGTAGACGGCCAAGACAGGCGGGTCAGGTTGCTCGGAGTTGATACCCCTGAGACAGTTCACCCGAATAAACCTGTGCAGTTTTACGGGAAAGAAGCAAGCAACTTCACAAAGCAGAGTTTAACAGGGAGGCGGGTCTGGCTTGAGTACGACAAATCACCGTTAGACAGATACCAGAGGCATTTGGCGTATGTGTGGCTTGAGAGACCGGACTCAATCAGCGAGAGCACTATAAGGCGCGACATGTTCAATGCTAGATTATTGCTCGAAGGTTATGCAAAGGTCATGATAATAAATCCCAACAGACGCTACAAGGATTTGTTTAACAAGTTCCAGTCAGAAGCTCAGAGTTCACGAAAAGGGCTTTGGGCCGGGCAGTAAAGCAAACCCATCTCACCCTAAGCCCTCTCCCTAACAAGCGAGGGGGTTAATGCTTAATTATGGCCTTCAAATCTTCGTCCGGTGTAGTAATTGGTTTTATAGCAAAATTCTCAACTAAATACTTCAGCACATTCTGCGACACGAACGCCGGTAACGTTGGCCCAAGCCTTATATCCTTTATTCCAAGAGACAAGAGGCTCAACAAGATGCACACCGCCTTCTGCTCGTACCATGAGAGAATGAGACTCAGCGGTAAATCATTCACCGAGCACCCGAACGCCTCAGCAAGAGCCGACGCAACTTTCACAGCACCGTAGGCATCGTTGCATTGTCCCATGTCCAGCAATCTTGGAATGCCGCCAATATTTCCCAAATCAAGATCGTTAAACCTGAACTTCCCGCAGGCAAGAGTCAACACAATCGTATCGTCTGGTGTCTTCTTGACGAACTCCCTGTAATAATTCCTGCTCGATTTGATACCGTCACAGCCAGCCACTAAGAAAAAGTGTTTTATCGCACCGGACTTCACGGATTCTATAACTTTATCAGCAAGTCCCAGAATCGTCCCATGACCGAAACCTGTTGAAAGAGTCTTGCCGGGTTGATATTCATCATAGCCGCCTAAATCGAGGGCCTTCTTGATGACCGGTGAAAAATCTTTTGCCTCGTCAATGTGAGCAACGCCTTCAAAATCTACGAGTCCTGTCGTGAAAACTCTATCGATATAGCTTGCTTTCGGAGGCATTAAGCAATTCGTTGTGAATAATAATGCCCCTGGGATTGAGTCGAATTCTTTTTGCTGGTTCTGCCAAGCCGTTCCGAAATTACCTTTCAAGTGGTTGTACTTTCTTAATTCAGGATAACCATGAGCAGGAAGCATCTCCCCGTGAGTGTAAATATTTATGCCCTTGCCTTCTGTCTGTTTGAGCAATAATTCCAAATCTCGCAGATCATGACCTGTGATTACGATAAACGGCCCTTTCTCGATTTCTGTCTCGACTTCAGCAGGCGAGGGAGTCCCGTATGTCTGAGTATTAGCCCTGTCAAGGAGTTCCATGCATTTTAGATTGACCCGTCCAGTTTCCATTACGAGCGGCAACAAATCATCCATTCCTAAATCTTTGCCAAGAGCTGCAAGAGCCTTCACGAAGAAAGCATTCACTTCGTCATCACTGTAGCCGAGTGCCCTTGCGTGATAGGCATAAGCTGCCATTCCACGAAGTCCGAACAGGATTAATGACTTGAGTGAGCGAATATCTTCATCAGCGTTCCAGATTTGAGTCATGTCGTATGGCTTGACTCCGGCGCGCTGAATGAGTGCCTCGATACTTTTTACGCTAAAATTTACGTTTGTTACTGTCGTGAATAATCCGTCAATGAATAAATTATAATCTTTGCTGTTCATTCCTGCGAGAGTGATTAATGCTCCCGTTAGGTTATCCTGAGCCTGAGCAGCTGCCCCTGATTTCCCGCAGACTCCCGAAGCTCCGGAACATGCCGAACAATTCGCGGTCTGTTCACATTGAAAGCAGAACATGAAAAAACTTGCCTCCTAAAAAATTTTGGTTATATGTAAGGAAAAATATATAACAACTTAGCTTTATGTTCAATTGCAACGACAACAAATTATATTATATACACGGAAATTTCATCTCATCATCTGCGCACGAAGCATCATGAGGCTCTCTTCGATATTGGCAACGTCGACAAAGAACAGCCTCACATTTACTCCGTCGCAGCTAGCAAAAGAAATCTCCGGATGTTTCCGCATTTCCTCATTTAAAGGATAAAGCAGCCAAATTTCAGATGTCGAGTATTTCTTTGAATACGCATACATTTGGTACATATCTGCCTGAGAAATTCCGAAGTTGACTCTCGGATTATCTACCAGGCTTTTCCATTTGGTATCAAGAATGATCCGGGAACTATCATCACGCGTGATTACAATATCAGGCCGCAGAGCAAATTGCCGCGGTGCATCAAAGAGATAATAGCCTTTGTCTTGTAAAGAAATATCCCAGTCCAAATCAAGCAGCGTTTTCTTTAATTGCTGCGCAACATAGGATTCAAACACTTTTTCCATTGGGAATAGCAACGCTCTAGCATTATGCCCGCCAGAAAATGTTGTGAAACTCTTGTTTAACAGAAAAACCTTCGACCAACGCATCAACAAGTCATAGTCTTTGGTGTTTCTGTCAATCACGATGCTAGAGAAGTCCTTTTGATAATTTGTCGATGCCTCAACCATTTCAAACACTGATAATAGCTGCCGTATCTCCTTCTGGTTCTCTGCACTGCCGGTTATATTTTGGAGCTTTAGCAGCGTTGCTTTTACCAGCCTGTTCTCTGCTCTGTCAACCTGGTATTCATCATATCGAACATAGAAGCGTTCACCATGAGCAGCATTCCTCTTTATCTGCTCTGTAACCTTGAGCTTGCCCTTGTAGAAATTCAGGTTATCTTCCCTCGCAACATAAGCAGATTTGATTCCGTGCTTTACCAGTGTACGAACCTCTTGCAAATACATATTGATGAAGATTTCATAGAGTGTCATTCGGTCCATTTTCAGGTTCGCGTCGTTAAAAACCTTACTTGGGAAGTCTCTCATGCTCCTTAGCATACGAAGAAAGACTCTCTTGGTTTCTTCATTTCCTTTATCCGGATCACTGCCAAAGTCTATTTTAGGTAGCACCTGAATCTGGTAGCCGTTCTGCATTTGGATCAAGCCCACGTAATTATTCACAGAAATAATGTCACCGACATTCCTTCTGAAGCTGATTTTTAGAAACTCCAAGGCATCGGCATGATCATTATCTCCGGATAAGGCGTGGATAAATTCCTCCAAATCTTGAAAAACGTCTTTTGGAAGGTAAGCATATTCAGTTTTGAAATCCGGGTTACAGGAAATCCTATCGAATTCCCTCACCTCCAGTAGCTTTTTCATTTATAGATCCTTACCTATCTGTTTATAACTCTTCAGCTTTCTGAATGCCGAATGCTGGATCACATACCCTTTTTCAGGTAGGTCAATATCTGGGTTTCCATTGAAGATGTCCTTCACCTTCACCGGACGGTCCAGAATAAACTTATATTCATCTTCTTTGGTATTGTCTCCCAGAACTAACTGGATTTTCTCGTAGTCTTCATAGAAGTATTCCTGCAGAAGAGGAATGACATTCTTTTCGAAGATAGCTGCCAAGGTCTCGACCGAAGGGTTGTCAGCCAATTTTGTAAAAAAAGCGTGTCCGATGGTATGCTCACGGTCAAACATATATTCTATCCGAGTGTTAATGATATCGAGCATTCTGGCAACATTCAGTTCTTCGACACCGAGTACGATTTTTCCTGCACCGATGCTCTCCAGTATTCTAGAATCCGGCATCATTTCTGCAAATTCAAATCGCCTGCGAAGGGCTGTATCAATCATAGCGATAGACCGGTCTGCTGTGTTCATGGTTCCGAGAATGTATACGTTCTGCGGAACAGAGAAAGGCTCACCTGAATAAGGCAGCACTGCCTCCATTGCCTCTGCAGCACCAGCGCGCTTGGTGTCTTCTATCAGAGTGATCAGTTCACCGAAAATCTTAGAGATGTTGCCGCGGTTAATCTCGTCGATAATGATAACGTAGTTTTCCTCTGGATGCGCAAGCGCATTCTCGGCGGCCT
>JAFSQO010000125.1 GCA_017446645.1 Synergistaceae bacterium
CTCTATGACATAGCTACGGACAATATCGAGGCAGTCAGGTATCAGGCACGTGAAGAAATAGCTATCAAGAAGATGCTTGACAGTGAAGGCTGCTGCGCTTTCTCAAATACGTTCCAGGATTTATACGGCATGAGGCAGTTACCGGGGCTTGCAACTCAACACTTATTGGCTTCAGGTTACGGCTTTGGTGCAGAAGGCGACTGGAAGGTCGGCGCAATGACCGCTATAGTCAAGTTCATGGCAGAAGGCAAAACCGGAGGCACTGCATTCATGGAAGATTACACGTATCACCTCGCTAAAGGCAATGAGTACAGTCTGGGTGCTCACATGCTCGAAGTCTGCCCGTCAGTAGCTGCTGCAAGACCCAGAATCGAAGTACATCACTTAGGGATAGGCGACAAAGAAGACCCGGCAAGACTCGTATTTGAAGGCCATGAAGGTAATGCAGTTGTCATCAGTCTTGTAGACATGGGCGGAAGACTGCGCTTAATCTGTCAGGACATTCACTGCGTCAAACCCATTATGCCAATGCCTAATTTGCCGGTTGCAAGGGTAATGTGGCAGGCCATGCCGGATTTAAAAACAGGCTTGGAGTGCTGGATAGCTGCAGGAGGAGCACATCATTCTGTCTTGAGTTATGACGTTGATGCTGAACTCGTAAAGGACTGGGCGCGCATTATGGACATCGAATTCGTTCACATCAGCAAAGATACTACAGTTGAGGGACTTGAGCATGATTTATTTTTGTCTGACTTAGCGTGGAAGCTGAAGAGGTAGGCAATGCTCGAAAAATTACGCGAAGAAGTCTACAAGGCTAACATGGAGCTGCCAGAAAAGGGCCTCGTCGTCTATACTTGGGGCAATGTCAGCGCAGTTGACAGGGAGCAGGGTTTAGTCGTGATAAAGCCGTCAGGTGTCGAATATGATGACTTATCACCTTCTAATCTCGTAATAGTTGATATGAACTGCAACATAGTCGAAGGCGGTTTAAATCCCTCATCGGACACTAAGACCCACGTTGAATTATACAAAGCGTTCCCCTCAATCGGAGGCATTGTACACACTCATAGCTCTCACGCAGTAGGCTGGGCACAGGCGGGGCGCGATATTCCATGCTATGGGACAACTCACGCTGATTATTTCTATGGGGCAGTGCCTTGTACCAGAAATCTGACGAGTGAAGAAGTCAACTCAGATTATGAGCTAAATACAGGCAAGGTCATAGCTGAGACATTCAACGAGAGAAAGCTGGACCCTGTTGCAGTCCCCGGAGTTATCTGCAAATCCCACGGGCCTTTCACCTGGGGGAAAAACGCTGCTCAGGCCGTCTATCATGCCGTAGTTCTTGAGGAGCTTGCTAAGATGGCGTTATATACTGTGAGCATTGACCCTAATGCCTCACCTGCACCGGATTACGTTCTCGATAAACACTATTTACGCAAACATGGTGCAAACGCCTATTACGGCCAGAAAGAATAGCTAATAATTTGCATAGTGGGTAGTGAGTAAAATATCACTATTCACTATTTGCTTAATAATTACACATAACATAATGAAGAAAGGAGAGAGAGAGTTTATGCTTTCACGCGAACTTTACGAAAACTACAATGCTATCTTACATGAAGAACTCGTCCCTGCTATGGGCTGTACTGAGCCTATAGCAATCGCCTATGCTGCAGCAAAAGCAAGGGCCTCACTTGGTGAAGAACTCACGGGCCTTAGAGTCTCGTGTTCAGGCAACATCATCAAGAACGTCAAGGGCGTTATAGTTCCCAATTCGGGCGGTCAAAAGGGTATAGAAGCCGCTGCAATTCTGGGAGCTGTCGGAGGCGATGACTCTAAAGAACTTGAGGTAATAGCAAATGCAGATGACAACGCAAGAGCCATCACGAAAAAGCTTGCTGCTCAAGAATTCTGCACCGTCTCACTTGCTGAAGATGTCCCGAACTTATTTATTGAGGTCGAAGCCATTGGGAAAACTCATAAATCCCTGGTCAGAATCGAAAATAATCACACGAATATCACGTTGATTAAAAGCGACGAGAAAATTATTTACGAAAACTCTTCATCTTCAGATAACGACGAAACAAAGGCCAATCAAGATAAAGAAGAGAAAAAAGAGTCTCATGCAAATAAGAATCTCATGAAGCTCTGCACGATCATAGATTATGCGAACGAGCTTGAAATCAGTGACGTTAGAGAATTACTCGACCGTCAAATCGAATACAACTCCCGTATATCTCAGGAGGGTCTCGATAACAAATGGGGTGCTCGTGTAGGCAAGACTATTCTCGAAAACTGGGGCAATGACGTTAGGGCATGTGCATGTGCAAGGGCTGCTGCAGGTTCTGATGCAAGAATGAGCGGCTGTCCCCTTCCCGTGATAATTAACTCAGGGAGCGGCAATCAGGGTATTACCGTAACAATGCCGGTAATCCAGTATTCAGAGAGCTGGCACCTTTCGCGCGAGAAATTATACAGGGCCTTAGCCGTCAGCAATCTCGTTTCAGTATATATCAAGCACTATATTGGCTCGTTATCTGCCTTTTGCGGAGCTGTCAGTGCTGCTGCAGGAGCTGGGGCTGCGATAACCTACATGGCCGGAGGAGATTATGCAAGCATTGGCCGGACTATCACGAATACCCTTGCAAATGTCGGCGGCATCGTCTGTGACGGAGCAAAACCGAGTTGCGCTGCGAAAATTGCCTCATCAGTTCATGCTGCATTACTCGCCCACTATATGAGCATGAGCGATAAAGAATTCAAGGGCGGTGAGGGTTTTGTCGAAGATGACCCGGAAGAGACGATCAAGAACATGGGCTATATCGGCAAGATAGGCATGAAAGAGACCGATAAGGAAATTCTCAACGTCATGATTAATCGAGTCGATGTTGATTCGTGTTTATAAGAAAAAAAGTGTAAACTTTCTCTAATAAAATTTTTCGTACATACACATATATATGGGAGGTTATTTTTTATTATGAGCAGCAACAATTCTTTTACGGGTTCATTACCGTTTAAGCTAGTCGTAGCACTAGTAGCAGGTATTCTTGTAGGTTTTGGACTGACTGCAATCGAGGGCAGCACTATTTGCACTGCACTGTTGAACATCATCGTAACAATTCGCTATATTTCAGGGCAGTTCATTAATTTCTGTGTGCCGTTAATCATCATAGGCTTTATAGCTCCTTCGATTACCAGATTGGGAAGCAATGCCTCAAGAATGCTGATACTTGCATTGATTCTTGCTTACGTCTCATCAATCGGTGCAGCCTTTGCAGCAACTTTCGCAGGTTATTCGATTCTCCCGTTCATGAACATAGTATCAGAGGTCGAGGGCCTGAAATCCCTTCCTGAAGTCCTGTTTAAGCTCGCAATTCCGCAGATTATGCCGGTAATCTCTGCGTTATTCCTGTCTATCACTGTAGGACTCGCAGCAGCATGGAACCGCAGCAAATATATTATTAACCTGCTCGAAGAATTCCAGAAGGTAGTGTTAAGCATCGTAACAAGATTCTTGATTCCCGTACTGCCCTGGTTAATCGGCACGACTTTTGCAGGTCTTGCATATGAAGGCTCAATCAGTAAGCAGTTCCCTGTCTTCTTAATGATTATATTGCTCGTTATGGCCGGGCATTATATCTGGCTTGCCTTGCTTTACTTCATCGCAGGAGTTTACTCAGGCAAGAACCCCATGAACATCATAAAGTATTATGGACCGGCTTACATGACAGCTGTAGGAACTATGTCGAGTGCTGCGACCCTCTCAGTAGCCCTTGAGTGTGCAAGGAAATCCGAGCCTACTTTACGCGAAGACATGGTCAATTTCGGAATCCCGTTATTTGCGAATATCCACCTTTGCGGTTCAGTCATGACAGAGACATTTTTTGTAATGGCAGTCTCCAAGATTCTTTACGGAGTCTACCCAACTATAGGCAACATGATTCTGTTCTGCTTATTGCTGGGAGTCTTTGCTATCGGTGCACCTGGAGTCCCCGGCGGTACGGTCATGGCATCACTTGGACTTATCACCGGAGTACTCGGCTTCAACGAGGCTGGCACGGCATTAATGCTCACGATCTTTGCATTACAGGACTCATTCGGAACAGCCTGCAACGTTACAGGAGATGGAGCTTTGACCCTGATTTTAACCGGTTATGCTGAGAAACATAAAATCGAACCGGAAAACTTAGGCAACATCTTAGGCTAGAAAATTATTTAGCAAGCAGCGGGTAGTGAGGAAATGATTAGCGGTCATTAAAAAATTTTCACTATCCGCTTTTTATAGGGGACCTAAAAATTTGGCGAATTACGATGTAAAAGCAATTATCATTGGCGGCGGTCCTGCGGGAATGGCTTGCGGGATTACATTGCAGCGTCAGGGGATAGAGAACTGCGTAATCGATAAATCGAAATTTCCCCGAAATAAAACCTGTGCAGGTCTTGTAACGAGTAAGACACGCGGACAACTCAGTCTGCTTTTAGAGTGCGATGAAGGGTCTTTGTCTCCGTTATTTGACAATGTGGCTGACAAAATAACGCTTTACTATAAACAAAATCTGATTGCAAGCTCATTAATCGATAAAAAAATGTGCCTCGTGAAGCGAATTGATTTCGATAACAGGCTTGTTGAAGTTTATAAATCGCTCGGCGGGACGTTATTAGATGGCCAGACAAATTACGTCATAGATTATGAAAACTGCTCACTCACTCTTTCAGACGGAAATGTCATTAGATTCCAGAACATTATTTTTGCTGATGGTGCCTTAAGCCGTGCTCATAAAGATTTTTGCTTGAAAGTGAATCCTGTTTTCTGTATGGAAGTCTTTCTTGAAAAAAATGCGATTGAATTTGAAAATGGGAATTCAGGTCATGATGAAA
>JAFSQO010000126.1 GCA_017446645.1 Synergistaceae bacterium
CTGAAGCAGGATGCTTAACAAGTTTTATCGTTGACAGAGCTTATGACAATACCCCCATAGGAAAAACTAACGGCGGACTTGCTGTATATTTGCTTAATGATGAAGGCAAACCGTGTAACGAAGGCGAAATTTGTTTTGCAGGACATCTTGGCAGGTGTTATCTGAATCTCCCTGAGTTATCGGCTAAGGTCTTCGCTCCGAATCCATTCAGGAGTCAGGACGGCTTTGATATTTTGCTTCATACCGGAGATATTGGCAAAAGATTACCTGACGGCAATATTCTTTATCTCAACCGGCGGGACTGGATGATAAAAATTAACGGTCAGCGCGTTGAACCAGGCGAAATTGAGGCAGAAATACGCAGGCTTGATGACATTTCAGATGCAGCAGTAAAAGACTTCAAGGACAGCACCGGACAAACTTTTTTGACAGCTTACTATATTTCAGATTATGAGAAAAACGAACAGGACTTCAAGAAGGTCCTCCAGAAAGTTCTGCCGTCTTACATGATACCTTCAAGATTTATGAGGCTTGAAAGTTTCCCCGTAAATGCAAACGGTAAACTTGACAGAAAAGCCCTGCCCCGTCCCAGTCTGGAAGAACGGATAAAT
Organism: Synergistaceae bacterium; assembly: GCA_017446645.1. GTDB lineage: Bacteria > Synergistota > Synergistia > Synergistales > Aminobacteriaceae > JAFUXM01. Next base: position 612 of record JAFSQO010000126.1, read on the forward strand.
GAATATATTGCTCCTGAGAACGAGACTCAGAAAATAATTACGGAAGCATTTGCAAAGATTCTTTCTGTTGAGCAGGTCGGCATTAACGATGACTTTTTCTCACTCGGAGGGGATTCAATCAAAGTTATAATGCTTCAGGCTGCTTTGAGGGAAAAAGGATTTAATATCTCTGCAGGAAGAATCTTCGAGGCTTCGACACCTGCTAAACTTGCGGAAATTCTTGAAGTTCATGAAGAATCAAATACCCTTGCTGATTATCGCGGACATTCGGCGGATTCATGGCCGTTGACTCAGGCGCAAATGAGCATTTATCTTGACAGCCAATCCCCAGACAAACAGACAGCTTATAATATTGCATTCGGATTGTTCCTGCCTGCTGATATGAAGCCTAATCCAGAAAAATTGAAGTCTGCTGCCGAATTCGTGTTAAATAAATATCCTGTACTCACTGCAAAAGTAACGCTTGAAGAAGAGAGTCCGTCTTTGATTCTTTCAGGTTCAAAAATTGCTGTAAGTGTTCAGGAAACAGAAATTATTAATCACCCTGATTTAGTCAGGCGAATCAATAAGCCTTTCAATCTTGAAACAGGGCCTCTTGTCAGAGCTGAAATATTTATAACTCCTGAAGGTCTTTTGCTTGTCATTATAATTCATCACTTAGTTTGCGACGGAACTTCTGTATCAATTCTTGCAGAGAACATAGCGAACGAATATAACGGAGTCCCTTCACATGACGAGAAAATGAGTAATTTGACTCTGGCTCAATACGAATACGAACACAAAGCCGGAAATTCTGAAGATATGAGCATATATCGGGAAATGCTGGATAAAATTGACGGCGAGACTTTTATAGATCCCGATGATAACCCGGCCTTGAAAGCGAACGCAGGAAAATCCGGAATTTATCAGACAATGCTTTTTGACGGACATGAAGAACTTGCAGGAATGATTACTCCCATACTTGCAAAAAATAATCTGACTGAAAGCAGCCTGTTCATGGGAGCATATGCTTATTTGCTGCACTTGCTCAGCCAGCAGAAATATATTTTGTTCTTCGCAGGAGAAAACGGAAGGCATGACCCTGTCTTACAAAATACAGTCGGAATGATGGTTCATAATATTCCAGTGTGTATGCAGATTGAGAATAACGAAAAGTGTACGGACTTATGAGCAG
>JAFSQO010000127.1 GCA_017446645.1 Synergistaceae bacterium
AGCAGCTATATCAAAAAGTCGTTTTTTTCTGTGAAATGAAGCATTATCTAATATTATTACAGCATCTTCGGAAACTTCAGGCAATAAATGCTCCTCAAAAACCAAATTTCAAAAAAATCTCCGTTCATTGTTCCACTGTACTGAAGTGGGGCTATAATTTCTTGACCCAGTTGGCCGGCTACTATGCTCGTTCTCTGATATTTATTCCCTTTGATACTTTTATGAACTTTTTCTCCTTTAGGCGAGCGCGCATATTGACGATATAAATAGCTGGTAAACCCGGCTTCATCAACATAAACTCTTTTATCTTTGGGAATATCTCTAACCCATTCTTCATATTCAGCTACTTTTTCCGCTGATTGCTCTTCATAATGCGTGGTCTTTTTTTTTCGTGTGATACCTAACCGTCGGCAAGCGTATGTTACCGTTGTCTCACAACAACCAAATTTAGCCGCTATTTCTCGTAAGTATGCATCGGGGTGTTTAGCTAAATACTCTTTAAGCTTTTCGGGGTCAAGTTTTCTAAATGAACGCTTTACTGGCTTCCTCTTTACTGTTTTATAATTGGGCTTACTATATAGATGAGATTAAAGTTTGACCTGCAATTTTTCGGAGGCGGAGGCGGAGGGAGTGCGACCCAGTACAGGAAGCGCGACCCTGAACCGCAAGAGCTTCAGGATTTGAGGCTGAATTTATACAACAAGATATTACCCGGAATACAGAGTTTTGACCCTAATTCATGGTCAAAGGCGCAGGAAATTTCGGATAACGCAATGGGCAAGATGAACGGGCTAATAGACCAAATGCCCGGAACGCTAACTCAGGTCAATAAATTTCTGGTTCAAGAGTCGTAAACCGGAGGCTAAGGCGTTTCGCAAGTGGGTCACATCGGAGGTACTGCCCAGCATACGGAAAACAGGGGCCTACAGCATACAGGACAGTATTCCATTTACACAAAACTCGGGACACTCCTTGAACGTAAATTTTTATGATTATACCAGTTTGACACGTTTATATTTTTTGCAATATAATCACTCTAATTCAATAGTTTAATTAATTAATTAAGGAGGCAAACTCATGAAAAAAATTCTCGCTCTTGTAATGCTCTTTGTCCTTGCGTTCGGTGTATCTGCAGCAACAGCCGATTATCCCGACAGACCTCTGACGGCCATATGTCCTTGGGGAGCAGGCGGCGGAACTGACTCCTGTCTTCGCGCATTCTGCCAGGCTCTTGAGAAGCAGCTCGGCCAAACGATTGTCGTCGATAACAGAACTGGAGCAGGCGGAGTAACAGGCCACGAGGCTATAGCTGACGCAGAACCTGACGGCTATACTTTCGGAATGATTACGTTTGAGTTCGTTACATATCACGCAATGGAAGTATCTGATTACAAGTCCTACGTGAACTATGACCCTATTTGCCGTCTTAATGCCGACCCTGCAGGCATAACAGTCAACAAGGCATGGGCAGAGAAGAACGGCATCAAGAACCTCAACGACTTCATCACTTACTGCAAGGCTCATCCCGGCGAGGTCCGTATGGGAGGATCATCGGCGAATTCAGTGTGGCACATCGCAGGCGGTTACTTCATGAACGTAGCAGGCGTTGAGCTTAAGATGGTCACATATCCTGACGGGGCAGCTTCAGCAGTACAGGCTGCAGCACAGGGCGTTGACATTGAGGGCGTAACTGTCTCACTTGCAGAGGCCCGTTCATTCATAGAGTCAGGCAATCTTATATGTCTCGGCCTTATGTCTGAGAACAGAATTAATAATAAGGTCTTCGGCGATATTCCTACATGCAAAGAACAAGGCGTAAATGCCTTCTATTCAACATGGAGAGGTCTTGGCTTCCCCAACGGAGTCGACAAGGCTAGACGTGAGAAACTTGCAGAAGCCTGCAAAGTTGCCGTTAAAGATCCCGATTTCGTTCAGTACATGGCAAATGCAGGGCTTGGCATAGCTTACATGGATGCTGCAGAGTTCAAGGCATTCCTTGAGCAGCAGGAAGAAAAAGACGTTCCCGAAGCAAT
>JAFSQO010000128.1 GCA_017446645.1 Synergistaceae bacterium
AACACTTCCCTCTCGCCGCAGCGTAGCACTTAGAGATAATAATCTCCGGACTGGGTGAACTATGACGGGTTCTAAGAGAAAAGGTGTAAGGGTAGTAAGTAGTAAACTTAACAAGTAAGGTTGTGTTCCGTTTTGGGGCTATACTGTAGGGGCGCAGTGGACACGCCTGCAAGAATAAGGGTACCTGAATGACAACAGGTGGAGACTTAAAATCAAACTTCTTGGACGAGGATTTTTATCCTTTCGAAGCTCGCGAATTTAGTCGTGAGAGGTTCACGCTTATTTATTTTGGACTTGGCTCAAATCTTTACAACAGACTCATGAATCTGCGCGATGCCTTGTCCTGCCTTGAGTCACTTGGCCATGTAATCAAGACTTCGAGCGTCTATGCAACTCCTGCATGGGGAGGAGTCGAACAGCCTGATTACCTCAATGCCTGCGCAGTTGTTGAAGCGTCACCATGTTCACCGGTTGAGTTACTCGCGAAAGTCAAAGCCTTCGAGTCAAAACTTGGCCGCGTGAAATCCGTAAGATGGGGTGAACGCAAGATTGACATCGATATATTGTTAATCGGCGATATGATTTACTCGTCATCGAACCCTGAGCTAAATATCCCTCATGTGAGTTTACCTGAAAGACTCTTCGTTCTCGTGCCATTAAGTGAATTACTGAGCCAAGACTGGAGACACCCGATTAATCATAAAACCCTGAGTGAAATGATTCAAGACGTGAAAGAGCGTGAGGACTGGCCGTTGAGAGTTACGAGTCTGCTATAATACTTCCTTAGAGGGAGACCCGGACGAGGTGCAGTGGGCTCGTCGGCCAAACGGGGAGCAGCCCTGCGGAATTGAGGTGAACTCGATGGCACACAACACCAGACAGCGACCTAAAAGGAAACAGCGGCATTCGATCCTCCCCTGGATTGATAAACTCGCCGCTGCCTTATTTTGGGTCGTTAAGACCGTTCTGTTACTTATAGAATGGTTTACCCGGTAGTTTACGGGTGTAATTAACGTATGTTTTCAGGGGTTCAGCAAACTCCCTTCGCTTCCCCTGCTAATATTCTATCACACTATCACAACAGCACGAATTCCCGAAAAAATTTTCTCTGTTATAATACTTCCTCAGAGGTAGCCCCAGGTGAGTACAGGGCTCATCGTTCAACGGGGAGTCGCCCTGTGGATTCGAGGTGAAAGCCTATGCCTCAAAAGGTTACAAAGCCCACCAGAAGAAGACAACAGCGGCGTGATGATTTTCCGAGGATCGATCACTTAGCTGCTGCTCTTTACTGGTTTGCTAAATTAGTTCTGATGTTAATAGACTGGTTTAGAAACTAGACTGGTGAAATTTTTATTTTTCTCAAAGGGTAAAAGCAAACTCCCTTCGCTTTCCCTGCTAATATTCTACCACACTATAACAACGTCGCTGCCCTTTATTTGATGAATTTTAACAGCTGATTTAACTTATGGGAATTTTCCCCCTGAGTCATTCGGGAATTAAAAAACCTAAATCCATTTCGTGCGTAAAACTTCATTAGTTTTTCATTATCCTCGCACTCTAAAAACTCAATCACTCCGCCTAAAAGATATTTTGCTTGCGAAATAATATCATGAGCAAATTCAAGAAGTACGTCTCCACTAATACACCTCTCTTTTGGAATAGCGAAATTTTTACCTAACTGAGCTATAAGATATGCAGAAGCTGTATACGTACCGTTTTTTTCGTCAAATGTACTAATTCTGTCTAATTTTCTAGCCATAGTTTTGCTAATTGTAGAAGAATTAATAGAAACAGGCTTCACTGATAAAGAGAAGTAACCAACAAAATCAGCTTCATTATGATTGCTTTGACAAAATACAAGATAGGTAACAGATTGATCCTTCCTTGTGAATTCGACAGCGTTATGCTTAAAAAAATGTTCAACATCAGGATTTAGCGGACAAGAATAACAAGAAAGCAACTTATCCAGCTTATTTTCTGCAATAAGAGGAGAATCTTTATTGTCAATGTACTCCCTAAGATTAATAACAAAAAACTGTCCTGACATGACTATTTCACTTTGTTCATCAGCTCTGCAATTTCTCTTCTGTCAGTCAATAACCGGCCATGTACAGTGCGCGGCTTTGGGACATCGTGCTCGGATAATTCCACAGCTTCAATAAATCTTTCAATACTTTCTCTATCTGAAAGCACAAAGTTATGAGTAACGCTTGATGTTGCCATAATGAATCATTCCTCCGAATTGCTGATATTTTTTCGCATTATACCCCTAATTCAGGCATTGACTCAAAAATTTTCACGCTCTCAACGCTCACACGAATCACCCTCTCAATCAACTCTATCACGTAACCCGGATCATCATGCTCACGCCCCCAGCTGTTGCAGTCATTACGAATCCCGCTGGCCTTGTCCGTGCTGTCCTGATAGCGTTCGATTATCCAGTCAAGCGCGCTCCTGCCGTTCACGACATAA
>JAFSQO010000129.1 GCA_017446645.1 Synergistaceae bacterium
ATGAACTTTTACAGAATGCCATAATCTTCGATAACGTCAAAATCGTAGTAGCGAAACTCGAAGAACTTGCACGCAACGAGACTAACAGCTTTGAGATAACACGGCGTTACTCAGGTATGTATCTCGTCTTGAATGACCTGCTGATTCACACTCAGGAAGAACTAATCAAGAAAATTGACGGGGATTATAAAGTCAAGCTCAATGCAATAATCAACGAGGCTGACACACTCCAGAAAGACGCACTCAGACGCAGCAGACAAGATATTTACTCTCAGGCTCAGAGAGAATCATTCGCAGCTAATGCAAAATCAAATGCAGTGACTATCAGGGTTGCTAAATTATACTCGCAGTTACTCGACACTCAGAGAAGGGGAACTCTCAACACTATAAAGAGTCTCAGGCTTAACCGCGACTTAGCCGAAAACACATACAGGACAGTTCGGAGCACTGACGAGTTACGGGGGCTAATTCGTTCGGGTCTGAACTTGTTTGACACGATTGATGCGCTTTCCATGCCTGAATTAAAGATTTTCGAGAATGGTGCTATGAGGCTCGAATTTGAGGAGATTAACAGGAGACACAAGAAATAAATACGCTATAATTATGCCGTCTGGTGAAATACTGGACGGTTTTTTTTTAGGAAGGAGTTATATTTATCATGAAGAAACTTTTTACGGTGCTGCTTTTCCTTACAATCTGCGTAAATCCTGCGTCATCCCAAGAGTTACGCGTCATTCCATACCCTGAAGGCACGAATACCCAATCAGAAGGCGCGTCATCTGCTCCTGCAATAATCAATCACAAGAACTCGATATATTTCGATACGATGACTGACTATTACGAACTTGCAAGCTCTCGAAACAGGGTCATACTCACTCATTACCCGACTTATCAGCAGACAACCGAAACCACCTGCGGCCCGGCGGCGGCATTGACAGTACTTTACTGGTTCGGAGTAAAAGATTACACAGAGAAAAGCCTTGCACTCGAAATGAAGACAAACGCAGACCATACACTCGGCACAAGCCCTGAAAACATGCTCGCTTTCTTCAAGAAAATAGGCTGGAATACTGAAAGCAGCTTAACGCATGAAAAATTTGCAACTTACGAGGCATTCATGGACTTCGTTATCGCTAACCTGAAATCAGGAACACCTATCATAGTCGAAAATGTCTACTGGGGAGGGCATTGGCGCGTCATCATAGGCTATGACACTATGGGGACGAAATCTACACTCGATGACGTTCTCATCATGGTTGACCCTTATGACACATGTGACCACAAACAGGACGGTTATGCTGTTGACAACGGAGAAAATTTTTACTCTATGTGGTTCGACCATTCAATACTGCCTGAAAACCAGAGAGAACAGCCATTTGTTACAGCAAAGCCCTAAAGGAGAAATCACATCATGAAGAAATCACTCGCAGCTTTATTCATAATATTCACACTGACTGCACAGGTTCATGCAGCTATACCGGAAATCAGGGACATGACATTACGTGAAAAAGTCGGCCAGCTCTTTGTAATCAGACCTGAACAGATTGATCCTGCATTAACGCCCGAACAGGTTCATAATGAATCTAAATACGGCTCAAAAACGTTCACTAAATCAATGCTCGAAACCCTAAATAAATATCCTGCTGGAGGCTTTATCATCTTCCGCAAAAATCTCGACAAACCGGCACAGCTTAAGGCACTCACTAAGGCACTTCACGAGGCCAGCAAGATTTATCCCATTATGGCAATTGACGAAGAGGGCGGAGCTATATCACGTATTGCCAATCACAAGAACTTTAAGGTCAAAAAATTCAAGAGTGCAGAGGCAATCGCAAAAAACAACCAGACTTATGAAGCTGCTTCAT
>JAFSQO010000130.1 GCA_017446645.1 Synergistaceae bacterium
GGGAAGTTAAGGCCGATGTCCCACGTGTAAACGGTTCCGCTCTGCACCTGTGCAGGAGCCTCGCCGTTTTTGAATGCCAGCAAGGAGAGCCTGTATACTCCCAATGTGTCTTCTGTTACGAAGCCTCTAGCGATGAGAGCCTGGATTCCTGCATCAACACTCTCGTCAGCGACTGTTACGTCCTTTGACGTTGTGCCAGCTGCGTTATCGAGGGAAGCTATATCCGCTGCGGAAACGCCCGTAAGGTCAACGTAGGGGATAGGCTCATATGCTACGCCGGGTTCAACGTACGCAATCGCTGTAAGATCGCCGCTGTCAGGTACTACGTCAGTTGACGCGCCGTCGCTCGTGAAGAATACGACTTCGTTGCCGCCTGCTGTTGCTGCTGCACTGACAGAGCTGGTGCTGGTGAGCCTATAAGCACCCATGTTCATTCCGATCTTCTGACCTGCGAACGTCTTGTCGACTGCCAACGCCATAGGCTGGAATCCTGCGGCTTCGACTGTGAAGGGCTCAATAACACCGATAGCTCTCTTGTTGTCATTTCCTGATGCCTGCTTCAGTTTTGCTGCTGCTTTCTCAAGGTTGCCAGCATTGTCACCAGCCGTGTAGTTCGAGCTCAAGTAAGTCCTAGTGTTGTCAGGATTCTGTACTGTAGCAGACACAGGAACCGCTCCTCCGAGAAGGTTACTGAGGGCTGTAGCAACAGCTGTTTTCGTTGAAGCTGTGTTAAAGAGAGTTGTAACCCTTGTTACTACCACAGTTGTGAATGTCTGAACACGAGTAGCAATGGTAGCGACGGTGACTGAGATAACCTTGACGTTCTCTACTGTTCTGCCAGTTGTGGGAGGGTTGTAGGGAATCGGTGTCGGAGCAGCGTTGGTTACGGTGATCGTTGCGGTACCGGTCTCTGTTACGACGGACGCACTATGACCAGTAACGTCAAGCGACTCAGTTGCGGTGAATGTTACTGTGTAGTCACCAGCACCAACTGAAGCTGTCGGAGCGGCAGTAAAGGTATATCCGCTGTCGCTGCTTGACGTAAACGTTACCCAACTAACGCTCGCTGTGGGTGTTCCAACTACTACGTAACCGTCACCAGGCGCAACTGTTACGACTACTGTCGCTGTAGATCCAGCTGCAACGGATACCTTGTCAGGGCTGACTGTTACTGTTGCCATTGCTGTGCCTGCTACTGAGAGCATAGCAACGACGAGGAATAACGCAAATAACTTCTTCATGAAACTAAAGCACTCCTTTCGGAATAATAAAAATGTATTAAACTGAACTAAGTAATACACGCAGAACTACGCTGCACATTTTACACCGAGATATTATCTTGTCAATAAATGACGCAAATTTTTTTCAACGTGCTGTATGGTAAGGGAGGAATTGTTATGGCAACACAAATCGCTGCTACCCCAACGCTGAGAGGCGAGGAAGCTCTGAGAGTTCTTGAAGAAGCCAAAAGCAAAACGAGTGAAAAAGCCCGCAGAGCCTTTGAGATGCTGGAAGCTGAGTTCTCGAAAATGATTGTAAGGGAAAGACGCGACTGAATGATTATCGAAAAATTATCCGAAAAGCATTTCCGGGTTGTGCAGTCGTTTTCATGCGTTGAACACGATGATTTTGTTGCGAGCCTGAACTCTAAACAGCGTCGGCGGATTCGTCAACACTCGCGTGAAATGGACAGTTCTTCACGATGAAGCACTGTCCGAGCAGGAGCGCGGTACTAATACGACTCATCTCCTGCTCAATGATGACGCTGACGGACTCATTGCTTACGTTTCACATTGCGCTGATGCTATACCTCTTGAAGTACAGGAACGAGAAGAAGAAAAAATGAGCTACAGCACATCGCCAGCGTTGAAGATAGCCCGTCTTGCTGTAGCCTCTGATTATCATGGAAAAGGTTTCGGAAAGATGCTGATTAGATTCGCGGTTCATACGGCTTACAGATTGACGGAACACTGCGGAATAGCGTTTTTGACTCTCGACTGTTACGAACACAGAGTCTCTTTCTATGAACATCTCGGTTTCAAGCGCAATCAAATCCAAACCGCAAAACGCGAATACGACTCGCCAATCAGTATGAGAGCCAAACTAAATACACTCGCTGAAAGACTGTTAGACATGAAAATCATCAATTCAGCGTTGACTTGACAGCGTTGGGCAATGTCGAATCATTCTTCACCAGCCTGACCAGTTCCGAACGTCTCTTGCTACCATTGTCATAGAGTTCAGCAAGTTTACACCTGACCATACCGGCACGGCTAGAATTAGGATAATTCCGCAGACAAAGTTCAAGCATCTCGCAGGCCTCCTTACGCATCTCGGACGGAAAGCCGTCAAGGTACAAATCCGCTAAATCCCAATAAGCAGCTTCGCCCTCTTCAGTGCCTTTGCATCGGTCAGCAATCTTCCTGAGAATGGCCTCTTTCTCTGAAGGATCGTCATTGCTTCCCAGTCTGTTCAGTTCGACTCTCATCATCATAGCTTCACGCTCAATCACGGAAATGTCAGCACCGTAAGAACAGATCGGCATGACCAGCACCGAGAGAAGGACGAGAATTTTCAGTTTTTTGTCAAACATTTTAGAGCCTCCAATTTTTTCATTATTCTATCTCAATTATGACACATGGAAAATTTGACGGTGAATTATAATAGCGGTCATTATGATAACAGGAGGATTACAACATGAGCAAACTTGATGTACCGTACAAAATATATCTTGAGGAGTCGGAGATACCGTCATCGTGGTACAACGTCAGGGCAGACATGAAGAACAAGCCTGCGCCTCTCATCAATCCAGCGACAATGAAGCCGATGACGTTTGAGGAAATGCAGCCGGTGTTCTGCGATGAGCTTATACGTCAGGAACTTGACGAGACGACAGCATACATTCCCATACCCGAAAGAATACTCAGCGCATACAAGATGTACAGACCTTCACCGCTGACACACGCCGTATTTCTTGAAGAACTGCTCGGAACGCCAGCGCATATATTCTACAAGTTCGAGGGTAATAACACGTCAGGTTCTCACAAACTGAACAGCGCAATGGCTCAGGCGTATTACGCAAAGATGCAGGGCCTCAAGGGCGTAACGACAGAGACGGGCGCAGGGCAATGGGGAACAGCTCTGGCTATGGCGTGTTCGTTCTTCGGGCTTGAGTGCAAAGTATACATGGTGAAAGTGTCGTA
>JAFSQO010000131.1 GCA_017446645.1 Synergistaceae bacterium
CGAACTTGAGGCAAGCACTAATGACGAGAGAGTTGACATCGAAGCCGACAAGACGAGAATTACAACGACACCCAGCAAAAGATCAGGCAAATTTGACAACATAACAGGAATAACAGAGTCATAGCCCTCAATGGGAATGCCTGCACCTGTAGGGTCAAGCTGGGCAGTGAATAATCTCCCGAAGCCTCCCAGAAAATAACAGCCTCCGGCAACGACAAGGGCAAATAACGTAGAAATTACTGTGCCTTTGTTGATATCACCCTCATTTTTGATAGCATAGAACTTTTGCACCATCTGAGGCAAGCCCCAGGTACCCAGACTGGTCAAGATAATGACTCCCAAAAGATTCACGGGGTCAGGGCCAAAGAATGACGCGAATATTCCGGGTGATTGGGCAAGCTCTGAAGCAGCCTTAGGGTCAGAGATTTTTGCAATTCCTGCAAGAGCTGAGAACAAACCGCCTTTGCTCTCTAAGACTGCAATGATTACTGCGACTATGCCGATAAGCATGATTATTCCCTGAATAAAGTCATTAATTGCCGTAGCCATGTAACCGCCTGCTATAACGTAAATTCCTGTTAAGACAGCCATAAAGACAACGCAGAGCGAGTAATCTATGTTGAATGCCATTCCGAAAAGCCTGCTCAAGCCGTTATATAAGCTCGCAGTATACGGTATCAAGAAGATAAAGCATATTAACGAAGCAGCGATCTTCAGGGCATCACTTTTGAATCTTTTGCCAAAGAAATCGGGCATTGTTGCACTTGATAAATACTGGCTCATTATTCTGGTTCGACGGCCAAGCACTGCCCAGGCCAAGAGAGAGCCTATAAAAGCATTACCCATACCGACCCATGTTGAAGCAATTCCGTAACGCCAGCCGAATTGACCGGCATAACCGACAAAGACGACCGCAGAAAAATAACTTGTCCCGTAGGCAAACGCACTAAGCCATGGGCCGACCGACCTGTCAGCAAGGACAAAGCCGTTGACATCGACAGAATGCCGCCTGCAATATAAGCCAATTCCAAGCATGACGCCGAAAAATATGATTACCAGTAAAAACTTTATGAGCATGTTTGTATTTCATCTCACTCTTTCGCTAAAATAAAATTCGTAAAAATTTAACGCCTGAAATAAATAAAATCAAGTCTCATAAATGAATGCAATGCTATGAAACTCGCAAATATTAATGCACACAATAAGAGCCTCTGAAAGGGGATAACTCTCAAAGGCTCGTTAATTTCAATATACCATAATAAAAAAAATTGGCTCCACAACCAGGACTCGAACCTGGAACCTAATGATTAACAGTCATCCGCGCTGCCGATTGCGCTATTGTGGAACGACAACAAAAGAAATTTTAATTTACGTCATTGATTTTGTCAACCCGAAAATTTTTTTGCCACTGTTATGTTATATAGTTTCCGGTGAAAATTTCCCCTCGCCATTAACGATAACGACAAGGGGAAAGCCTGAATTATAATTGCTCAAGTAACTTTGCTGTGATTTCTGCTGCCTCGCCTTTTGTGAGTCCGTCAGTTTCGTCGAATTCCTTCACTTCTACTTTGCGCCCTGTGATAGCGTTGAGCCTCTCGATAATTTTCGCTGACTGTTCAGGGGTCAAGGGTTCATCGACTCCGAATCTGCCTTTATTAGCTCCCTCATTGGCCGGGATAATCTGAATATCATGCGATGCTAACTGCGGGTACTCTTCGGGCTGGATTAAGTCATAGAGATTCATCAGCTGGACGCTCTTATTATATTTATGACTCTGGGGAACGTCAGAATATTCGCATAGTGAAAGATTAACGTCAGAATCTAACAATGCCTTCTGAACCCTCACCGGCTTAACAAATCTGGGCTGGACTTCCTGCTTAACTGCGAGTGCTGCAAGTGCTCCGGCTGCCTGACCTGTCATCATTGTAATAGGCTGGAGTCTCAATGCTCCCGAAGCGAGTCTTGTCATCGATAAATTTTTCTCAGCTGCAATGAAGCCGTCAACTTTTTCAGGAATCAAAATATCTAAGGGAACCTGAAAATTTCCTACTGGTTTGTGCGAGCGTATGAACTCTGCTTTCTCGCCCAAGTCCTGCTCAAGTTCTGAATCTGCGTCTGAGTGATGAAGGTCAAGAATGTAGCAGCCTATTGCTATTGCGTTATTGATTTCGCGATTCTTGCTGCCCTTGTGATAGCTCAGTGAGTTCTCGTAAATTTCTTTTGATGTGAGAGTGTGAGGTGCAACTATTCTCCTTGATTCCCTGACATATGGAACCGGCGGCAAGTGCTTTGCTATTTCCTGCCACTCCTTCGGCAAATCTTTAGCTGCTTCAGGTAAATTATTATATTCGTCTTCGTCAATGCTCCAGTTCTCGTGCAATTCGTTCTGAACATAGTAGATAAAGTGAAGTGTCTTAATCAGCGCGTCGCGTTCGACTCGTTCACGCAGATTTTTATCCTCAAGATAGCTCACTGGCAGGCCGTACTTACCGTACCACTTGTATTGACCGGGGTAATCATTGCCCCAATTAACGCCGGATTTAGTGATTAACTTCCAATTTTCAGGTTCAGCATCATAATTTCCCGGCAAAAACGAGTCAGGCAAACCCCTGTAGGCATTATGAGAGATAAAATTCACTGGCAATTTAACGGGGAAAGTCCCTTGAAAGTCAGCACCGTTTGATGTCACATAGCTCTCGTAATTATACTTGGCCATATCATAACCAGGTAAAGGACTCGAAGGCTTTAATCTTGCAGGGACTCCTTCAGGATATTTGCGTATTACAGCTGTCCATGTTATGTCTTGAATGAGCGCGTCAAGTTTTAAATTGTCAGAGAAAGAATTACCGGCTCGATAACGTGCTCCTGTCATGGGAATTATATCGCCGTATTCCGTA
>JAFSQO010000132.1 GCA_017446645.1 Synergistaceae bacterium
ATTCGCAATCTCAAGAAAATATTACACGAACACCACGATTAAGAACGAGACAATAGAGCTTTTGATGTCCAAGTTTGGAATTTCTCCGGAAGTTGCAGGAAGTCTTTACTTCACCGAGTACCGCTATGACTACACACCTGATGGCAAGCAGTTCGCTATGAAGTATCTGCGTCATTATGACATGCTCGGCAACGAGATTCACGGGACAGAGTACGGCTCTGACGACAACCCCATGACATTTGTAGCAAATCCTGCGGGTTCAACGCCTGCAAAGGGAGCAGCTTATGCACTTGGGAGAGACCCTGCACCCGTCCAGAAGAAGGCATCTGGTGCAAAGAGCAGCACTGTTCCTGCATCAAGGGTAGTCCGCGCAAAGAAGAAATAATTAATGAATTTATTCTCCCTTTGTCTGTCACTCAGGCACAGGGAGTTTTTTATATTTATTTTTGTTGAAAGAATGTGACTGCCAGTTTTACAGCTATGTTGAGTGAATTCTGTCTGATATTGCCGTTTAACTTATATGAAAACAACTTAATCACGTTTTCTGCATCGAGGCCCTGAATCTGAGTCAGCAAAATAATTTCAGGCTCATTAAATCCCTTGCTGCTGTAAAAATCTATAAGGTCCGGAGCAATGCCCCATTCTTTGAGCCACAACCATATGAATCTGAAATCAGCTGCCCTTGTGGGAACGAGTTTGGGATGCTCAAGAAGTTTCATGTTGTCCCGTAAGTTAATCAGCAAATCATTGTCCGCATGTCGGGACGGTAAATATCTCGCCAGAATCTTTGACCACCTGAGAGCCGCGTAAAGAGAATTTCTATTTATGTTAATATTTGACGGGTCAGAAATTATGTTTATGTCCCTGATGTAGTACTTGTCAGTGCGTTTGCTCTTGATGAGTTCAAAATTCCCCCACAAGAATTGCTGAAGTTCCCGCGAAATAATTTTCTTCTGAGGAGAATAATGAGGCATAGACGCGTACAACCTCCCGTGATCCATGATGAATAATTCAGAGTAAATGCTTGTGTCGCCGTAAGATTTCAATGACAAAATCACGCCCTCTGAATTAATACTGTTAATAGTTATTTTCGAGTCATCTCCTTGTAAAAGTAAAATTATATTATGAATAGTCAAGATTTTAGCACACAACAAAAAGAGCCGCAGCCCATTACAAAATAAGATGAGCGCAGCCCCGGTTTTTCATGCCTTAGATTTTCACACCTGCGGACTTGAAGACGTTGAGTAAATCCTTCAATGACATATAGCCGACCTTCTGAGCTACTTCGTTTCCTTCAGAATCCCTGAATATTAAAGTAGGCACGTAACGGACATTGTACTTTCTGGCGATGTCGGGATTCTCTTCAAGGAAAATATGCGAGGTCGTAATTTTTTTGGAATCTACCTGCTTGAGAACTTTTTCCATTTGGGTACATGCAGGGCAGGTCGTCGTCGAAAGCATGGTAACAGACGGCAGAGAAGCAAAGGCACTTGAGGCCAGCACAATGACTAAAACTAGAGCAAACAATAATTTTTTCATGAGAACGAACTCCTTTAATAATAATAATTTTTTATGATTCATGTGAGAATACGCGGAAAATTTACATGCATATTGTAAAAAATTTGACGGATAATGACAATACGTGAATAATAACTAAATTCAATTGCGCTATAATCTTGCAGGTAATGTAAATATAAATCTTTCACGGTAAAATAAATAATAAAGGAGCATATTTCATAAATGGAAGAAGAAGGCAAAATAATCTCAAGCTGTGACATCGACGAAAATCTTGCTCTCCAGATGTGGACAAGAGGCAAGACTCCGAGATTGTCGATATTCAACAAAAACAAAAACCAGCGCAAATTAATTCACATTGCATGGGTAGAGAAGCGCGACAGGACTCTGGCAATTAACGGCAAAAAGAGAGGCGAAACTGTCTCCTACGTAGTGCAGGACTTTGAACAGGCTATCAGGAAGATTTTAACGGGTTACGCAGCTAACTCCAACTACAAAGTCAAGTTCTTTACCGTAGTGCTTGACCTGGAGAAGGCACTTCACCGTCCCGAATTAGTCACGAATCCAAGTGACTTGGCCATGATGTCCGAAGATAAAAGGTCTTCACTATGGGTTGCAGATTGTTCAGGCGAAGATAAGCCTTTGGGAGTCTTCAGGCCGTTTTTCCCGCTCAGTGAGGCAGAGTCAGCTGTAATCACTCCTGATAAACTAGAGATTAACAGTCAGGCAGAACGAAGCGTTGAGGTCTTGATCAAACGGGGAATCATCGATGACCTCAAGAAAGTAAACCCGGACAGATGGCACAACCCAATCAGGATAACTGCGGCTGCAATGCTGCTTGGCTTCACATACTGCGGAAGCGACGGTTCTCAAATGGCGGACACTCTATGGACTTCAGGCGAAAAACCCAAAATTACCATAAACACACCTGTCATGAAGATTCCTGTTAAGAAATTGACTCTCCATGATCCGGGACTCGTAAGGCTGGGGCACAAGTTGTCAGCTTATATCAGGCATTTTTATTACATTGATGAACTCATAATAGATTACGTCTCAGACAGTGAGAAAGTCCTTCATGAACGGGGCTACAACAGGTTAAGACGTGTTGACTTCAATACAGGCTCACTCGGCGATGTTCCATATAGAGTTACGTTTTTTGATAACGAGGCAGAAGGCATGACTGCGTTTGCATGTGTTCCCAGAATGCAGACGGCAAGGCACAAGGGCGATATGCTGATGGTCGTTCCTACTGAGATTTACAGGCAGGCTGCGGCAAACAACACAATGGGAAGCGTTGAAGATGATTTCTTCACTATAAGCAGACTCTTATGGGCTAAACAGTTCAAAGCATGGTACGAGAATTTAATCCCATATCTGAAAAATATTACGGGGCTGATTACAAATGAAAATCCTAATGCTAACGAGTAGAGCCAGAAAATTTTTGTGCGCCGTTATTTTGCTGCTTGTATTCGTTGCTGGCTGCGAGGCTTCAGAAGGGCAGAGAAGGCTCTCGGTCGTAATATTCCCTGCGATAAATTCAACAGAGATCGAAGTCTGGGAGAGCAAATTCTATCCTTATAACGTTCTTGAGCAAAAGATGAATGATTATCTTGAGCAGTTATTCAAGCGTTCACCGTTAGTCGAAGTCAGAACCCTTGACGAGGCAGGCATGAATCGCTGGCTTTCAGGTTCAAGACGGGGCGATGATATGGCCGTTCAGCTTGAACTATACAGCGGAGTCATGAAGGACAAGCACGTTGTAGGAAATATCTCTACAGCAAAGTTCTTAATGCGGATCAGGGTTTTCGACACTGCAAGGGTCAGAGAGTTGGCAGTGAGAAACGTAAAGGGCACTTCACGAAGATTCACGCTTGATTCTGAAGAAGATGTTTTCTGGTTCGATGCTGCTATAAACGGTCTGGGAATTCCATTTGAGGGCGGCCTTGACTTGTTCGGACTCACCAAGCAGAGCTACAAGGGCCAGAAGATGAGTCGTCCTACGTGGGCACAATTTAACGGCACATCACACTGGCAGGCAATCAAGAACGCAATCAACGAGGCTTACAGGCAGGCCATGTCTCAGGTCAGGAACGCAATAAGAAGCAATGACCCGAATGCAGAACTTACAGCTAATGACAACTTCCAGCCATCATATATAACTGTCGGGAGGATTCTTGCTCCTACTGCTACATCAAAACGAAAGCGCAGGGATTATATTATCTCTCTGGGTGCATTCGCTAATGGTGCCCTTGACGGCGTAAGAGTCGGCGAGGTTCTTGACGTAATCAGGTCAGACACTTATGTCACAGTAGTCCCTGAAGACCCTGTAGTAGTCCTTCCCAAAGTCATAGGCAAAGTCAAAGTCATTAAAGTCTATGAGGATAATGCGATAGTCAGGGTGATAAAAGATAACAGGAAAGAACCTATTACCCTGAAGGATTTAGTTGTTAAGAGAACAGGCATAACAGGAAGGTGATTGAATCATGAAGAAAATTTTGTTGGCCATGCTTGCCGTTACTTTGCTGGTGACTCCTTCACATGCTGCACCGGACGATGACAGCACGCCTTATAATCCGTACCCTGAGCCTCAGCCTCAAGCCCAGTCCCAGAGTCAGACTCAGGACAAGACTCAAGCAAAAAAGAGTCAGGCAAAGAAGAAACCTGCGAAGAAAAAACCGGCCCCTAAAAAGAAAACTGCGACTCGAAAAAAAACACCCGCGAAAGCAGCTGCACCAAAAGACAGTTTACTTCAGAGGGCAATAGCACTCATGGAACAGGGCAATTACGAACAGGCAAAGAGATATTTGCTCCGTGCAATGAACGTAAACAGGAATGACCCTAACGTATGGTACTGGTACGGGAAATATCACGAGTATATCGGGAATTACTATCAGGCTCAATATTTCTATTCTAAGGCCGTGAAGATTGATCCGTCATTTGAGAAGTTATCAAGAGTCGTCTATTATCCCAAAGATCCGGAAAAGACCCCGTTATGGGATCCAAAGAGACCTGCTAGAGTTTATCCTGTTGAGACCGGAGGAAAGGGCATTACGACAATGACTCCTGATGCTATTGACCGAGTAACTTACCCGAAAGCTGATAATAATGACCCGTCACTGCCAAAAGTCCCAGTATATACTCCTCCTCAGCCGGAAAGCTCCCCGTTAGATGGCGACAAGTGGGCACCGTCCGTCTATGTGCCTCCTGCTCCTCAAGACACTGACAGTACGATTCGCAACACACCGGCGTATATGCCCCCAGTTACTCAGGATTCAGGAAAGTTACCGCCCGTACCTTCAGCTAATGCGGGTATAATTAGAGAAGGCAGTTCGATTTATCAGGAAGTCGACGAAATAGTTCGAGTTAATCAGGAGAATTCAGGCCAGCCCCTTACTGAACGCGACAGGATACTCCGAGCCGATAAGCCTCTGTATAACCCTGATAACCCCAGACAGAAAGTTGCGTCTAATACTAACAACAAAAAGACGAAGAAGGCTCAGAGTCAACAGGTAAAGAAGACTGAACCGGCCAAGAAAAAGCAAACTGCAAAGAAAGACTCAGGCAAGAATACCGGCAAGAAAGAAAAAGAAAACGCTCCTGCAGCACGTAAGACAGTGAGGAGGCAGCAGAATCCTGTGAGGACTCAGACTCAGACACAGACTCGGACTCCTGAACCAGAAACCAGACAGACTCAGACTCCAGAGCCTAGACCAGTTCAGCCCAGAGAGCCAGAGCCTAGACAAGAACCCAGAGAACTGCCGAGAGAGACTCAGCCTCGAACTCAACGGGAAGAAACCAGACAACAGCAGAGACAGCAGCAATACATGCCTCCGGTCGGACAATATGAGCCGGATCCAGGGACTATATCAGAGAATCCAATGCCGCCGGTTGGTCAGGGAAACTAAAAAATTTACCAGAGAGGTGAAATAAATTGAGTAATACCAGAAAATTATTTGCAGCAATAATACTTTTGTTCGTCTTAATCAGTACCGCCAGTGCAGAACTTGTGACGCAGCCGGCCTATCATCACATGAGCTTTTATGTGTACAAACCTGCCAACCTGCCCGGTGATTTCTACACTACATTTGACGGTTATATCGTCTACAGGGGAGCGCACGGTGTCTGGTACTATGCTTCAGTCGAGAAATCCGGGATCGCCAGGACTGATTACGTTGTCGGCTCAGTTATTCCTGATGTCGTGAGGCTCAAGCCATATAACGCAAGAGTTTCGTCAGTTGCTCCGATTTACACGCCCGATAAAGCAGCACCCGTATATAATCCTGACATAGCAGCACCGAGTCCTGTAGTCCCCCCTGTTCCTGTTACTGCTCCGGCTCCTGTAGGTGTTGTAGTTCCTGAAATTGTTTACGTTCCTCCAGTTGAATATAATGTAAGGACTGTTCCCGCGTACTTGCCTAGTGCTGGCTGGACAGTAAACTCAAACTTTACGGCAATTGGCAGGTGGCATAACTCTATTGACAGAGTCGGGGTTCTCAGCAGGCCGTATACTCCGGTTGCATGGAAAGGCGATTACCCTGAAGTCATTTACGTCTGGACGGGAGCAAGGTGGCGCGAGTTATTCCCAAAGGGCACAGGCAGGAGCGCGTTGAGCACAATAAGGCGCGAAATTTACGGGCTTACCGTTGAAGCCAACAAGTCCAACGCACTCAACTGGAGCCGCGATGACACAAACGCTTTTGCACATTACGCAGCTATGTGGGGTTATCGCTGGATGGGCATTATTGACCTTGGGAGGAGTTATTAGTTAATCATGAAGCGAAAATTTTTGCTGACACTCTTCTTGATCCTAATCATTGCTCAAGAATCGCAAGCAAAGCTGTACATCACGGAGCCGCTTTTAGTCCCTGAGTCCCCTTATGCAGGCATGACATTTTACGTCTATAAGCCATACAACATGCCTAAAGGCTGGTATGTTACCCTTGACGGCTATCCTGTAAAGAAAAATAAAGACGGAATGTGGGTATACGGAACATGTGAAGGCCCGAATCTCGTTGCGACAAGTTATGTAGTAGGCTCAGTAGTGCCCTCAATGGCTGGGATAACGAAATACATCAGCGACGTTCAGATTTCAGAATTGCGAAAGCTCCCAAGTCAGGAAATGCAGGCAGTCAGGCAGGGAGGCTTCACCCGTGCTGAGATGGCGCGAGGCAAAAACACTTCGACATATATACCTGATTGGACGTTCAGACCGGAATTCATGACTATAGGCAACTGGAAGGGCACGGTCGACAGAATCGGGGTTCTTGACAAACCGGCTGTCCCAGTAGCTTGGAACGGCAAGAAACCAAGGGTAATTTATTTATGGACCGGCAGCTCATGGTATCAGATAGATTTGAGGGAGTCCCAGACTCCGGCGCGTGCAATCCGTCAGAAGTATCCTGAAATTCAAAGGCTCGTGAGGCTCTCAGGCTTTACCTGGTACGAGCAGGACATGCCGATACTTGCTCAACAGGCCAAAGCATGGGGGTATTACTGGCTTGGTGAGATAAGCGTAACCAGATAATTTTGTTAATGACACATCGAAGGCTCTGTAATTTGCGCAGAGTCTTTTTTATATCGCGTTGTATAATGCATGAATATTTTAGCGGAGGTTGTTTTATTAATGAGCGAAACTGAAAGATTAACTCTCTACTCAATGCCTGATAAAGATATAACTCTTCATGACCTGATAGAAAATGCCTGTGTGAATAATTATGCTTCCGGAAATCTTTGGCATAATTACGTGACGTATTCCATATTGAACGACGAAAATTTTTTCTCGCTCGAATGTGAAAGACGCAATGCCCCTGATGGTACTCTAAGAGACCTGGCAATCCTTGATTTTGCTTCACTGATGAAAGTTTTTCAGAATGGCAATGAGGAACTTCAGGAATTCTTTCATAACCGTAAAAATACTTCGCCGGTCTGTGAGGTCAGCAGGCTTATCGCAGGCTCTCAAAATCCCAGAGAAGTCTATGATCACGTTGCAAATTTCTATCGCAAATACGGAGTCGGAATCTACGCATTTCACAAGGCATTCAGGTTTGATTCCGAGAGCAAGAAAATCATCCCTGTTGCAAACGAAAATCTAGGCGGCATGACCCTCGATGACTTAATCGGCTATGACATTCAGAAGGCAGAACTCATCAGAAACACTGAGGCTTTTATTTCCGGCAAACCTGCAAATAACGTGCTGCTTTACGGTGACGGAGGCACAGGGAAATCAACGAGTATCAAGGCTTTACTCAACGAATATTTTTCTCAGGGACTCAGGGTCATAGAACTCTACAAACACCAGTTTAGGGATATTTTAAGTATTAGCAAGATCTTGCGTCAGAGAAATTACAAGTTCATAATCTTCATTGATGACCTTTCATTTGAAGAAGACGAAAGCGAGTATAAATTACTCAAGGCCATAATCGAAGGCGGGATCGAAACAAGACCCGGCAATATTTTAATCTACGCAACTTCAAACAGGAGGCACATAATCCGCGAAATCTGGAGCGACCGCGATGACATGGAACACAACGGCGACATTCACAGGTCAGACACTGTAGAAGAAAAGTTATCGCTTGCTTCACGTTTCGGAATTGCAATTAATTACTCAGCTCCAACCAGAAAAATGTATCATGATATAGTAATTAACCTCGCTAAGAAGGCAGGTATCGATATTAACGAGTCAGAACTGCTTGCAGGTGCAGACCGCTGGGAGATTAGACACGGAGGCAAGACAGGCAGGGCGGCAAGACAATATATTGATTACTTATTAGGAGGCGAATAATTATCATGACAATTCATTACAGATACAGAGTCAGGCAGAGTATTAACACGTCAATATTCATAGGCATAGCAGCAGGAGCTTTCGGAATCTTGAGCGGTATAAGAAAACTAGACTTTATCATGATTGCATGTTCTCTTCTCGGTTTGCTGGGAGTCTATTTGACAGTGAAGCGCATGAAGTCCGGAGCGTTCGTTTTTATTGCAGCTTCTGTAATTGCTGTAATTATGAGATTTACAGGCAGCTTATATATGACTTATCCAGTGCTTGGCCTGTGCTTTTCGATTGCCTCAATGAATAATTTTTCACTCATAAATCTTGAGTCTCCTGTTTTTAATGGCAATGAGGATATTTCAGATATTGCAAACATGCAGAATATATGGTTCAAGAAAGTTAATGAGTTCATTTCGCATTACACTGTCTTTGCTTATTACGGCTATTTGTTAATCATCTTCGCGTGTCTGGCTTTGTCGGGAGTGTGGCTATTTGCTCCCGAAGTTATCGGCGGACACTCAAGGGAATATTGGGCATTATTCGGCTCGGCAGTACTCGTATCCGTTGCAGGTCTGATAAATGAAACAATGAGACGCAAATTATAAAGGCTGTATAATAGCATAGGAAAAATTTTTTCACACTTAGTGTAAGTATAAAGGAGAGTTAATAAATCTTGAAACTCACAAGCGAACAAGTAAACGATATAGCTTTAGAGTCCCGCCTGCTCCTGACCGAACAGGAATTAGCCGGAGCAACTCGCTACATCAACAACTTTCTTGAAATTTTAGACAGCTTCAAAGAACTTGACTTAACGGACGTTGAGCCTTTCAGCTTTGCCGAAGTCCTTGAATGCCCGCTTAGAGAAGACAAGGTAGCTGCTTTTCCTGACGCAGAAGCAATTCTTCACGAGAGCGAACACGTTGACGGTTCATATTTCAAAGTGCCCAGAATTATGGAGGAGTAATTATCAACATGGAACTTTACGAGCTTAATTTATACCACCTTACAGAAGGACTCAAGGCCAAGAAATTTTCGCCTGAAGAAGTCTACGAGTCCTGCAAGAAGAGAATTGACTCATGCGAGGAGAACATTCACGCATTCATAACACGCACTGATGAAGTCGCAAAATCGCAGCTTAACGAGAATAACTCAGGCACATTAGCAGGAGTTCCTACAGTCCTGAAAGATAATTTATGCACTAAAGGAATCAGGACAACGGCAGCGAGCAAGATTCTCGGCAACTGGAGACCACCATATAACGCTTCGGCCTGGAATTATTTACGAGATGCAGGAGCGATTTTAATGGGCAAGGTCAACATGGACGAGTTCGCAATGGGAAATACTTGCGGGAATTCAGCGTTCGGAGCCACCCGCAACCCCAATGACTTGTCACGAGTCCCCGGAGGAAGTTCAGGCGGATCTGCTGCAGCAGTGAGTGCCGGTTACGTTCCTTTTGCTCTTGGCAGCGACACAGGAGGCTCAATCAGACAACCCGCTGCCTACTGCGGAGTCTATGGGTTAAAGCCAACTTACGGAATGGTCAGCCGTTACGGGTTAATCTCGTATGGCTCATCACTCGACCAGATAGGCCCGTTTGCCAGGACAGTGCGTGACTTGCAGTTAGTCATGTCAGTAATTGCTCACTATGATCCAATGGATTCAAGCTGCTTCAGGGAAAAGAATTACGATTTCACTCATCATGAGAACGTCAGCATTAAAGGCAAGAAGTTTGCGCTAGTTAAAGAATTTCAGGACTTCAGCCTTGACCCTGGAATCGAGCGGGCAATGAAGAAGACCCAGGAAATTTTGCAGGAAGAAGGCGCGGAGTTAGTCGAAGTATCCCTGCCTGTTGTCTCGAAGTATGCTGTGGCTTGTTATTATGCCCTTGCAATGAGTGAGGCGCACACTAATCTTGAACGCTATGACGGCGTAAGACTCGGCTACACTGTAAAAGATGCTGCCGGAATCAAAGAAATGTTTGAGAGAGTCAGGTCTTACGGTTTCGGTTCTGAAGTCAAATCGCGAATCATAGCAGGTACTTGCTTAACAGAACCTCAGAGGTGCGAGCAGTATTACGTTGCAGCTACGAAAGTCAGGACGTTAATTGCTCAGGAATTTGCGAAGGCATTCACCCAGACTGATTTCATCTTGCAGCCAGCTTCGCCGGAAATGCCCCCGTTAATCGGCTCACAGGACGACGATGCTATGAAGGGCTACCAGGCAGACCTGTATACTTTGCCCGTCAATCTTGCAGGACTTCCGGGACTCTCGTTCTTCACTGGTTATTATGGTGACTTACCGGTAGGCTTGCAGTTAATCGGCCCTCGTTGGAGCGACCCGGCAATACTCGAAGCAGGTCTTGTCATCGAACGTCACACAGGAACGCCTGAAATAGCAAACGAAGGAGTGAAGTAAATCATGGCTGAATTAACATTTACGCCCGTAATCGGCATAGAGATTCATATAAGGCTCAAGAGCGACTCAAAAATTTTCTGCTCATGTTCGACAAACACAGACGCTCCGGCTAACACTAATATATGCCCGGTGTGCATGGGTCTTCCCGGTTCACTGCCTCACCTGAATCACAGAGTCGTAGAGCAGGGAATGTTAGCGGGATTGGCTCTTAATTGCGGAATTCGTCCTAAATCATTATTTTTCAGGAAGTCATATTTTTACCCGGATTTACCTAAAGGACATCAGATAAGTCAATGCGATTTGCCTATCACAACTGAAGGCTATATCGAAGTTCATGACGCAGAAGGCAACTTGAAGAAAATCCGCGTTCATCACCTGCACTTAGAAGAGGACGTTGGCAGCTTGCATCACAGTGCATCAGACGGCAGACTTGAGGGAGCTGATACTTCATACGTTGACTATAACAGGTCGGGGACTCCTCTGGCTGAAATCGTATCAGAACCCGACGTAGCTTCGGCTGCTGAGGCTGTTGAGTACGTTACGACTCTTAGAAGGCGCGTGATTTATTCCGGAGCTTCTGACGTTGAACTTGAGAAGGGTATGATGAGATTCGACGCAAACGTCTCCATGAAGTGCTCAGATGGGAGATGGGGTCATAAAGTTGAAGTCAAGAACATGAACTCGTTTAAGGCTCTTGAACGTGCGATAGAGTTCGAGATCAAGCGGCAGAAAAAGATAATGCTCTCCGGCGGTGAAGTAATTCAGGAGACCCGTCACTGGAACGATGCAAAGGGAGTTACAACAGGTTCGCGACTCAAAGAGTTTTATCGCAAATTCATCGTTGAGCCGGATTTGCCCCCGCTATTCATCAGTCAGGAATGGATAGACCGAATGAAGGCGAGAATGCCTGAAATGCCCGATGTCCGCGCCAATCGTTATGTCAATGAGATGAATCTTCCGCGTGAAGTAGCAGATTTCATCACGGACGACAAGAATTTGGCAGACTATTTTGAGTCATGCGTGAAGGCCGGAGCCAATCCAGTCAGGGCAGCTCACTGGGTACGCACTGAAGTTTTGAGGGTCATGAATGAGAAGCAGCTCAAGATTCAGAATTTCATGATAAAGCCTGAAGTTCTTGCGGGACTTGTAACCAGAGTCGAAGAAGGCAAATTGTCAACGACTCAGGGCAAAGAGGTCTTTGATTACATGTGCTCTAATAATTGCAGCGTCGACGATGCAGTAAATAAGCTCGGCATCACAGAAGGCGGAGTTGCAGGCAGTGCACTTGATGAGATAATAAAGTCAGTTCTTGCAGCAAATCCTGATGTCCTGAACGAGATAAAATCAGGGCTTGACAAGAAGGGCAAGAAATTAAAGTTTTTGCAGGGCCTAGTCATGAAAGAAAGCAAGGGACAGGCCAAACCGCAGGAAGTTGCGGAGGCTATAGCTCAGGCAGTGAAGTAAAAGATAAAAAATTCCCTCTGTATGAAGAACATGCAGGGGGAAAATACATAAAAAAGGGGTTGACAAAATTGCAATACAGCACCACAATCAAGCAACAAGCAACAAGCAACAAGCCGACATTCTGCACACTCTTCAACATTGGCAACGAACACTTAACTAAAGACGTAGGACTTATTCCTTATGGTATGAGTGAATTTCAGGGTTATAATTCGTTTATGGCGACGTACATTAACGGCGATTACCCTAATCTGGAATA
>JAFSQO010000133.1 GCA_017446645.1 Synergistaceae bacterium
AACGAAGCCCGGATATATAACTTTTTTCTGTCAGGGTATTCTTCAGGACTCTTGTAATCGTCAATTTCTACTGCGACACAATGAGGCACTTCATCACGCAAAAACAACAAAACTTTCTCCCTTATGATTTCACCCGCCATGAATCTCTCAGTCGTGTCCATAAGAATTTCGGGGTCATAAAGAGGCTCGCCTTCAGGTAAGTGACTCGTGATTAATGCAAGCAAGTCATCAAGGCCGGTCTTGTTTCTGGCAGAGACGGCAATTTTATTCAGGCACGGGCAAATTTTTTCGTACAAAGCAAAAGCCTGCTCCGGGTTATATCTGTCGCACTTGTTGGCAGCAAGAATCACAGGGCGTGACTTCATCAGCTCCGCAGTCTGATAGTCTTCAGGAGTCAATTTTCGGGTCCCTGCGTCAATCAGCCAAAGTACTAAATCAGAGTCATCAAGGGCATCGATAATTTCGTCCCTGAGAAATATATTCAGCCTGTCCTTCTCACTGGGCATTAAGAAGCCGGGAGTGTCCGTGAAAATTATCTGAGAATCTTTCCCGTTATAAATGCACCTGATTAAATTTCTAGTCGTCTGAGGTTTGGGCGAGCTTATGACCGCGTGAGCCTTTAACAGAGCATTAATCAGCGATGACTTCCCAACGTTTGGACGGCCCGTTATGGCAACAACTCCGCACTTCATGCTTTAATCAGGGTCTAACGTAAAATTGTGAGGCAGCAGCTTCTTCAACTCGTAGACCTTCGCACCGTCTTTAGAGGCCAAGACTACAAGCATGTTGGTGTTGAATTCCATTAAAGCCTGACGACAAGCTCCACAAGGCGGACAGGAAACTTTCAGGTAATCGTCGCGGTCTTCGTGGGAACCTGCTACGGCAATTGCAAGGGGGTCGCGTCTGCCCTGAGAGACCATGATTACGACTCCTGCACGCTCTGCACAAATAGTGATACCGTATGAGGCGTTCTCAACGTTGCATGACAGTACGACCTCATCATTGGCAAATAACATTGCTGCCCCTACATGAAAGCGCGAATATGGAACGTAAGCTCTTCGTGCTGCTTCACGGGCTTTATTCAGTAAGTCTTCAGGAGTAATTTTATCTGAAGGCCAGTTTTCTCTTGCTGACATTTAATTACTTAACCTGCCTTAAAAAATTTTTGTTATGACTCGAAATATTTTACACTAGAATTGCTTGCTTCCTGTTTATCTTGTTTGCTCTCAGTCTTGCTATCAGGGTCTATCTTCTTCAGGGTCAACAGGGTTATTCTGTGTTCCTCAAGGGCTTCGACTCTGATTAGCCAATGCCTGTACTCAAATTCTTCGCCCTCTTCAGGAAAACCTCCGGACATAGTCAAGACCAGACCGCCAAGACTCTCTGCATCATCGCTCTCGAACTCGCTGCCCAATGCCTCACTCAGGTCTTCAAGGCTTATGCTTCCCTGCACTGAATAAGTGTTATCGTCAATCTTCTGGACTTCCGGGACTTCCTGGTCATATTCGTCCTGAATCTCGCCGACAATTTGCTCCAGAATATCTTCCATAGTGACTAGACCTGCAACACCGCCGTATTCGTCTACGATAATGGCGATGTGAATATGTTCGCGCCTCATTGCCTCAAGGACTTCTGCGGTCTTTATGGTTTCAGGGACAAAGATGGGTTTGCGCAGTAAAGTTCTTACCTCACAGCTTAGATCAGAGTCAAGCAAATTCTTCAGGGTATCTTTTACGTATAAAATCCCTATGATATTATCCGGGCTTTCTTCATAAACAGGTATTCGCGAATGTCCTTCATCGATAAATAATTTAACGGCTTCAGCGAGGGTATCATCTGCTTCAAGGGCAATCATGTCAGTTCTGGGGATCATAATCTCGTGGACTTTAGTCTCGTCAAAGTCAATTATCCCGTCAATCATGCGCCTTTCATTTGCCTCAAGTGCTCCTGACTCAGTAGCGATCTTAACGACCTGTTCAATTTCATCACGGGTCACGAAAACCTGCTGGCTTCCTAACTCAAGGTGCAAGACGAAGCCTATTGCTGTCACACACTTCTTCATAGCCCATGCAATCGGGGAGATTAAAAACGCGATGACTCGCAATATAGGCGCAGAGAAAATCATGACGTGTTCCGAGTAAATCATGGCAGCAGACTTCGGCAAAATCTCGCCTAAAATCACGATTAAGACAGTCATCACAGGCACGACAACGACAAGGGCAGCAGCTCCGAAAATTTGCAGAGCTACACTTGAGGCGAGGGCACTGAGAGAAATATTCACGACATTATTTGCTATAAGGCACACCGTCAGGGCTTCTTGAGGGTCATCGATAAGCCACTGAAAAGTTGCGTTTAGAAATTTATACTTGCCCTGTTCCTGAAGGGTTATTAACTTGCCTTTGCCGGTTGCGGTTATCGAAGTCTCCGCACC
>JAFSQO010000134.1 GCA_017446645.1 Synergistaceae bacterium
AAATCATACCGTTCAGGGATAATCTTGCAAAAGCTGACACTGTCATGACTGCTCATATCATCATGAAAGGCGTAACTGACGATGATTTACCGGCTACTCTCTCAAGGGAATTAATAACGGGAAAGCTGCGTAATGAACTGGGTTATGACGGCGTTATCATCACGGACGCTATGAAAATGGACGCAATTGCAAAATATTATCCCTCAGACGAAGCTGCTGTAATGGCTGTCGAAGCTGGCTGCGATATAATTCTCATGCCTTACGATTACGCATTGGCCTTTGAGGGAGTCATGAATGCTGTAAAATCAGGCAGAATCTCAGAAAAAAGAATTAACGAAAGTGTGGCAAGAATTATGGCTCTGAAAAATAAAATGCAAACTCTAAATCTAAATCTAAAATGGTGGCAGAAGAAACCTGTCTATCAGATTTACCTGAAAAGTTTTCTTGACACTGACGAGACAGGAACAGGCGACATCAAGGGCGTTACAGGCAAACTCGATTACCTGAAATCATTGGGTATCGGTGCAATTTGGCTCACTCCGATTTATCCCTCCCCAATGATTGATAACGGATATGACATTGCAGATTACACGGGAATTAATCCGGCTTTCGGGAGCATGAAGGACTTTGACGAGCTGATTCACGAAGCTGACAAACGGGGCATTAAGATAGTCATGGATTTAGTATTCAACCACTCTTCAGACCAGCATAAATGGTTTCTTGAATCTAAATCATCACGCGATAACCCGAAATCTGACTGGTACATCTGGAGAGATGCAAAACCTGACGGACAAGTGCCGACTAACTGGCGCAGTATCTTCGGGGGCAGTGCCTGGACATGGTGCGAACAGAGACAGCAATACTACCTGCATACTTTCGCAAAGGAGCAGCCGGATCTAAACTGGGAAAACCCTGATGTCAGGAAGGCACTCTATGATGCTGCTAACTTCTGGCTCTCTAAAGGTGTCGGAGGCTTT
The DNA here is from genome assembly GCA_017446645.1 of Synergistaceae bacterium. Taxonomy (GTDB): domain Bacteria; phylum Synergistota; class Synergistia; order Synergistales; family Aminobacteriaceae; genus JAFUXM01. The sequence goes on from JAFSQO010000134.1 coordinate 978, forward strand.
CGGATTGACGCTATAACTTACATCAAGAAGCCTGCTGAATTTATCGACGGCAAACCTGACGGCAAAGAGGGCACTGTCAACATTCACAACATGACAGCAAATCAGCCGGGTATTCTGGACTTCTTACGGGAATTCAAGCGCGAAGTCTTCACTGGCCACGATATTTTCACGGTCGGAGAGGCTAACGGCGTTAAACCCAGTGAGCTTTCTGACTGGGTAGGCGATAATGGGGTGTTCGATATGCTTTTCGAGTTCAGCCATGTTAATCTTGCATTCGACAACACTGAGACATGGTGCAGACCCGTCAAATGGAAGCTGCTTGATTTGAAGCGTGCACTCACAGCAAGCCAGAACGCTACGAGACTTAACGGCTGGTATCCTGCATTTTTCGAGAATCATGATCAACCGAGGTGCGTAAATCACTTTTTCCCGGAAAATGCTGACACTGACAAGGCTGCCAAAGTCATCGCTGCTGTACTCATGACACTTCGGGGAACACCGTTTATCTATCAGGGTCAGGAATTGGGAAGGACAAATGTAAACTGGGACGACATCAACACCTACAACGATATATCATCGCACGGACAGTATAATATCGCGCTCAGTGAAGGGTTTTCACCGGAGCAGGCAATGAAGTTCGTGAAGTATTTCAGCCGTGACAACGCAAGGACACCTATGCAGTGGACAGGGGGGAATAATGCAGGGTTCTCGAATGCTCGGACGTGGCTGCCGGTCAATGAGAATTACACGAGGATTAATGCAGAACGTGAAGAGAATGATGAAGGGTCAGTGCTGAATTTCTATAGAGAGTTAGTGAAGCTCAGAGAGAATAATCCGGCGTTGATTTCCGGGAGTTACCGGGAAATTTTTCCGGAGAGTGAAGAGTTGTTTGCGTTCGAGCGTGAACTTGACGGCAAGAGATTTATCACAGTTGCAAATTTCTCACTCAAGCCCGTAAGAGTTCCAGACACAATAAAAGGGGAGATATTGATTAGTACAGAGAAAGATGTTAAACCTGATGAGTTAATGCCGTTGGAAGCGAGAATTTATCAGTAATTATACGCATGACCCCCCCCCCCCCCCCCATAAAATACGTATATAATACTTGACATCTTGAAAATTTTGTGCACATGGAGGGATTTTTATGATATTAACATTACTTGCAACTATTGGAGGAGCTATTGCGTCAGCGGGG
>JAFSQO010000135.1 GCA_017446645.1 Synergistaceae bacterium
AAGATTAATTTGCTCGATATAACAAGCGTAAATCAGGAGCTGAATTTGTTCGTCAGTCAGCATATTTCTATTCACGAAAACGGGAACTCTCATAGATTCGTAGTCTACGGGGGCAAAGAATGGATTAACATGATCAACGCCGCAATCAATGACTACACACCATCACAAGGCAATAACGGCAATAACAGCAGCGATTATACAGCAGAACTCGTGAAATTAAAGAATTTGCTGGACAGGGGAATTATCACTCAAGAAGAATTTGCAATAAAGAAGCGCATGATCCTGGGGATTTAATAATTCACAAGGAGTGCTTCAATCACGGGATGACGGTTAATTTCTTTTGCTCCGACATGATAAAAGTGTTCATGTTTTATTTTACGGCAGAAGCTCCAGATCGTGTTAATATATTTATTCTCTCTGTATTGATTGCTGCACCAGGTTGACAGCATAAATTTATTTTGTGCTTCATAGAGAAGACATCGTAATTTTTCTTCACTGCATTCGTCCCAACTGTCGTAATAATCAACATGACGGCCTATATAAGGCGGGTCACAATATGTGAACGTGTCTTCTTGTGTTTCCGTGATTGCCAAAGTTGTTTCAAACGGCTGGCAGATAAATTCCCAGTCATAGACTCTGAGGCAGTCTTCTATGTATTTGACCTGATTTATTATCTTTGTGATGTATGCTCTCGAAAATCTCTGCGGTTTATGACCATAAGGAACGTTAAAATTATATTCTCTATTAAAGCGTATCATTCCGTTAAAGCATGACCTGTTAAGAAATAAAAAATCTAAAGGCTCATGATAGTTATTAAATCTTTCCCGCACATAATAATAAAAATTTTCGCCGTCCTGTGCTAGGGTTCTGCCTTGTTCATAGAGAAATACTCTGACAATATCTGAAGTTATTTTGCCAGTTTTAATTGCGTTATAGAAATTTATTATGTGAGGGTTTATGTCTGCAAAGACAGCGCGCTCAGGTCTAACGTTGAAGCCTACAACTCCAGAGCCCATGAAAGGCTCAAGCCACAAGGTATTCTTGCTGAGTGAGATATTTTGCTTTATGAGCGGCACTAATTTTGTCTTGATACCCTGAATCTTTATCGGAGGGACAAAAATTTTTTCGGACATGTTTTTATTGCTCACGTTTAGATTTTTTAGGATTATTAAGGCTTTCAGGAAGTCCCCTGTACTTCAGGTATTCGGAAAAAGATGAAAGCTTCTTATATCTGCCGTTTTTACCGCGAATCTTTATTTTTCCGAAGTTTGCCCAGTAGTCATGAAATAGTTCCTCGCCTGCCTTTGCAAAGACTCCGTTAGAGTTCAGAATGTCTTCAATATACTGAATGCTGCCGATGTTGGCCGTATTGCTGCTGCCTCCTTTATCACTTGCGATAGTCCATTTTTCAGCCGCAAAGAAAACAAAATGTTTAATTACTGCAGGTATGCTATTAATATCATAAACATGATAAATTTTCATATCACAAGCCTCTAATATATTTCTTGAGTAAATAATGCCCAGTACAAAATGACCAGTATATTCATTATAGGGATACTGTATATTTTTTGTGCTGTTATGTTCTGTGAAGTACTCTCCGTGTGAACCAAGTGTGAAGCCGTTGCAGAAGGCAGGATGTTCTTCATCTCTGTAAGTAGTCTTGAGGTCAACGGCAAATTTTATCGCGTGATTTAATTTATTAATAAAAGTAAAATCAGGATACCAGTTTTGTTTATCTGCAGGTTCAAGAATATAGCCTTGCTTCTCTGCAAAAGATAATAATAACGGCAATAAATGAATCTCTAATATTTTCGAGATAAGTTTAGAGTCCGAAGAAATCGGGTAAATATTTTGAAATACATCTATAAAACCCCTGACAGTCCATTCATTTTCATGCATTAATGAATATTGCAGGGACGAAGCAAAATTTTTCAGGCTATCCAGAAACTTTAACTTCTCTGATTCGTACATGAGTTAAGCATCTCTGTAACGTTCACGCAGCTTCTCGAACACTACGTCAGGTACTACGTCCCTCACTGAGCCGCCAAAGTGAAATATCTCGCGGACACTTGAGCTTGACACATATGAATACTTGGGATCCGTAACGATAAAGAACGTCTCTATCTCAGGGGCAAGTTTGCGGTTCATTAAGGCCATCTGGAACTCGTACTCGAAATCACTCATAGCACGAAGTCCCCTCACTATGACACCGGCATCACACTGTTTGACGTAATCTACTAACAGGCCGTTAAAGCTGTCGACCCTGATGTTGCTTACATGACTTAGTGAGGCTCTCGCCATCTCACAACGCTCACTGACACTGAAGGAGCCTTGTTTGCGCTCATTAATCAGAATGCTCACTATGACCTCATCAAAGATTGCTGCGGCCCTCTCGGCTATGTAAACATGTCCGTTAGTAATAGGGTCAAAGGAACCGGGGTATACTGCGCGTACTTTCATAATAAATAAATCACTCCGAATGCGAAAAAAGTCTGGGATCAAAAATTATTTTACCGTATATGAGCCAGGTCTGCAAAAGAGAGATTATCTCAGTTACAGGAAGTGCCCAGATAAGACCGTACGCTCCTATAAAATAATTCAGGATAAACATCATGGGAACGTAAATTACACACTGACGGCAGACACTCAGGATTAAAGAAGCACGGCCTGCTCCCATTGCCTGCAGGGCATTCACGAATATAAAGAAAGTCCCGAAGGCTATACTCGTTGTCAGCAATATTCGAGTGAAGTCAACGGCATAATTAAAAGCTTCCGGCTCATTCAGGAACAGGCTCACAATTTGACGGATGAAGACAAAGCATAAAGCCGTCAAGACCAAACTTACAGAGAGCATGAATTTCAACGCAAACTTCAAGATTACCCTGTAACGCTCCCATGCCTCAGCTCCGACAGAAAAGCCGAGAAGGGGCTGAACTCCCTGACCGGAACCCATTGCTATCAGGCCGGCTATCTGGTTAATCTTCATGGCTACACCAGCTGCAGCAAGTGCCATATCTCCGTATCGTGACATCATTGAGTTCACAAACATCTGGGATATACTCATCAGGAACGGGTCAAGACATGCAGGTATCCCAATGTATAACACACCGGAAGCAATCCCTGAGCCTATTTTGAAGTGTTTAGGGTGAATGCTTAGTGATGACCTTCCAGTCACGAAATAATTCGCGTAATACAGTGCTCCTGCTATGATGCTGATTGCCGTTGCTATT
>JAFSQO010000015.1 GCA_017446645.1 Synergistaceae bacterium
AGAATAATGTCCGCGTTGTCATGTTCGTTCAAAACTCCCGGTATTGATGAGATGTCAAATATTATCTCAATCGGAACTCCTAAAATTTTTGCGTAAGTCTTGAGCTGTTCAACCGCCGCAATCCTGTATGTGTCAGCCGTAAGCAATAAGACTCTCTTATGCTCCCATAGTGCTTTTATCGCCGCGAGCTTTGCGATCGTTGTAGTTTTTCCGACTCCTGTAGGGCCTAAGAGCATTACTTTGCGTCCTCCTGCAGCATCGCCTCCGTTATCGCCTGCGCAGTCTATTCGGGTTGCAAGCCATTTAGTGAACGGCAATTTCTTAGTCTTATCCTTACGAGTCATAACCTGATAATCTGCCAGTAATTTGCGTATATATTTCTCGTCAACTTCTGAGGCCCTCAATCTGCCTTCTACGCCTGAGTCATCGCCAGACATTGGGGGCATTGCCTGAACCTGGCCGGGTCCCTGAAAGCCTGAACCCTGACGAGCTACAGCTGCAACTCCGTTCTCTACTGCTGATAATCTTTGCAGCAAGACATCGATTCTGTCAGCTAATGCTCCGACTTGGTCTTTAAGCATCCGGGCATCATCGTTCGAGAACCCTGAAGACTGAGCCTGACTCTGAGGCTGGACTTGCGGCTGTTGAACCGGAATCTGTTGAATCTGGGGCTGTGGCTGAGTCTGAACAGGTGCCGGTCTTGTCGTGAGTCCATAGGCATTGCGAAGACCTTCCGGAGAAATCCTGACGTTGTCAGAAGGCAGCATGTAACCTTCTTCACCCAGTAAGACAGCATTCTCTTGTCCTATAGTTGCGTTTTGAGCAGGGGCAGGGTTTGGGAAGTTGCCGCTTGATGAACGCTCCTTGAATTCCATTAATTTTTGGAACGCTATCAGGTTCTCGCGCCGTGTGTCATCGTCCATCATTGAGACGGTTGAGTTACTCGTCGGCTGTCTGGGCTTTGGCTGCGGCTTCATTGTTGTGTCATCGTCCTCAAGGATTCCAGCCGTAACTTTGAGCACAGAACGTTGAAAGAGTCCTAACACTCCTCCTTCTTTTATGACCTGAGTCGACAGGATAACAGCGTCCCGGCCAAGTCTTTCTGCTGCTAGCCTGAGTGCCTCTGCGTCATCTTTTGCCGTAAATGTTATCTGGTTAGTTACCCTCATTCTTTATCTACTCCACCATTCCGACTGTCTTGACTTGAATACCTCGTGTTATCTCATTATAAGACACAACGAAAATATTATTTATCGAGCCTTCGATGAGCCGTCTCACTATTAATCTTACGTCAGGGTGAACGAGCAGTACAGGAGGCAGGTTCTTGACAATCATTTCTTCCATTGCACGGGATATTGCGCCGATCATCCTCTGGACTTCACGGGGGTCTAAATTAAGCTGCCAGCCGCGAGTCAAATCACCGTCAACCCCGGCCATGATTTTCTGCTCCCAGTTTGGTGAAAGTGTTGCTGCAGTAATTACTCCGTCGGGACCCTGAATCTTAAGGGAGATTAAACGCGATAATGCCTCTCTTGCACGTTCGGTTAAGAAGTCTACGCTGCGTGACATCTTGCCGAAATCTGCGAGTGCCTCAAATATAGTAACGAGATCTCGAATCGGAATCTGTTCACGTATCAGATTTTGCAGGACTTTCTGAATCTCTCCCAGTGAAAGCGATGCCAATAACTCACCAACAACAGCGGGGGCAGTCTCTTTTACCATGTCCGTCAACTTCTGGACTTCCTGACGTGTTAATAACTCTGCACCGTTCTTGCGGATTACTTCGCTCAAGTGAGTAGCTAAGACGCTCGGCGCATCAACTACGGTATAGCCCATAGCTTCGGCCTTGTCCCGTAAATCCGGAGAAATCCACAAAGCAGGCAGACCAAACGCAGGTTCTTTAGTCGGAACTCCGATTAAATCCTCTTCGACCGCACCTGTATTCATTGCCAAGTAGTGATCTGGCAGTAATTCCCCTCGTCCTGCCTCTGCTCCTTTAACGCGCAATATATATTCAGTCGGCTTAATCTGGATATTGTCGCGAATTCTTATCGGTGGTACGACTATGCCCATCTCTAAAGCCATTTGTTTGCGTATTGTGCCTATTCTGTCTAACATATCGCCGCCTTGAGCAGGGTCAATCAACGGGATAATTGCATAGCCTATTTCTGCTTCCATTGGTTCAACGGTCAATAATTTCATGACATCATCAGGTGATACGGGTTCAGATTTAGCCGGTGCTTCTGCTGCCAGGCCTCCGGGTGACGGGGCTGCTGCTCCTCCTGCTTGTGCTGCTCCTGCTTGAGGTGAAACGCCTGATTTTGCCTGTTCTTCTGCCTCGATTGCCTGAACATTTGCCTCACGTCCTACAGTGTAACCCAGAAAGCCCATTAATAACGACAATGCCAAAAACGGAGCTGTCGGAAGTCCGGGCATTAATCCCATTGCTAAGAGCATTCCAGAAGCAATATATAACGGTCGCGGATACATAGTGAACGAGTTAATCAAGTCCGGGCCAAGTTCAGAACTTGCTGCTGCCCTTGTAACTATGACACCCATTGCCGTAGACATCAAGAGTGCAGGAATTTGTCCGACAAGACCGTCGCCTACTGTGAGCAAGCTGTAATGACCGGCTGCCTGAGCTGCGTCCATGCCTCTCATGAAGATTCCGATTGAGAGTCCTCCGATTATGTTTATGGTCGTAATTATGAGTCCTGCAATTGCATCTCCCTTGACGAATTTGCTTGCACCGTCCATAGCTCCGTAAAAATCTGCCTCGCGCTGAATGTCCTGCCTTCGCTGCTTGGCTCCCTGCTCATCGATTAATCCTGAGTTCAGATCTGCATCGATTGACATTTGTTTACCGGGCATTGCGTCAAGTGTGAACCTTGCTGCAACCTCTGCTACACGTTCCGCACCTTTCGTGATTACTAACATCTGAATGATTACGAGAATCAGGAACATGATTATACCGACTACATAATTTCCTCCGACTACGAAATTGCCGAATGCGTTGATTAATTCGCCGGCGTTACCGTAAAGCAAAATCAATCGTGTTGTCGAGACGTTGAGCGATAATCTAAACAGAGTCGAGATTAATAACAGTGTCGGAAATATCGAGAGATCTAACGCGCGCTTGACATAGAACGTAACCAGAAGAGTTACTACTCCCAAAGTTATATTCATGGCAAGCAGCATATCTATTAACCATGTAGGAAGAGGCACGACCATCATGATAATTATGAGCACCATTAAGAGAGCTACACCAATATCGGAATAGCTCTGAACTTTCTTACGAATGCCGGAAACTTGTGATACTCCTGCGGCCTCTGCCAATGTGAAACTCATCCCCGTTCGTTTTAATGATAACTGGGAAAATATTTTACACGATAAGTCGCAAAACAGAAAATTTTACATAGCACTTGCTATAATCTTATTTGTGAAAAAATAATTTTTGTTATCTTAATATGGAGGAATTTTTATCATGAAACGAAAAATTTTTACAGCGTTAATTCTTGTTGTTGTCGCGTTATTCTCAATGGGAGCTGCAAAGCAGTCTGACGAGGTCAAAAGAATGGGAATCTTCATCAGCAACTTCACAGAGCAGGGACTCTACAACTTCGACATCGAAGAGGACGGCGATGAAAATATGCTGCATCTGGGTAACCCTGACAACGCAGGCGATTTGATTCGATTCGGAATTGCCCATAACATCATCAATAATCCCAAGAGTACGCTCAAGAAGTGCAACCGGAAAAACTGCGACTACGGCCCTAACATGATGGCAGCAAAAGACGTGTCAAGGGCAGTCGAGAAATATTTTGCAATCGATGACTTGGAACATCAGAGCGTAACGGGTTACTCACCTGAAGCATACTTTGACGGAAAGAATTATCACTTCGATGCTAAGAGCTGGGGTGAAGACAAGATTTACTACGCTGAAGTTCAGGAAGTCAGCAAAGAGGGAAGAGTCATTTCAATGGAAGGCGAACTCTATAACCTCAAAAAGAAATCTGAGAGACCCGCATACTTCAGGGCAACCGCAAAGCCTTACAAGTGGGCAGGCAAAAATACATGGGCTATACTTTCACTCAAGGTCGACTGGAAAGAAGACGAGGAGGAGTAAATCATGGTCAATCACGAAATTAATAATCTAATTGCATTTGCTCTTCATCACGGCTTAATCAATCCTGAAGATAAAATCTGGGCAGCAAACTCATTAATCGGCATACTTGGCCTGAACTCCTTTGAATTCGAGAATATTGAGTCACAGGACTTCGCAACTTCTCCGGACTCGATACTCGCGAAAATTTTAGACTGGGCAGCAGAGAATAACTTAATTGAAAACACAGAGACAGAACGTGACCTTCTCGACACGAAATTAATGGGGGCATTGACACCGCGCCCTTCTGACGTTATCGAAAGATTCTGGGCACTGTACAAGACTTCACCGGCTGAAGCAACGAATTATTTTTATGCTCTGGGGGTCTCCTCCAATTACATACGCTCAGAAAGGACTGCGAGAAATATTTGCTGGAAGAGCGCAACGGAATTCGGCGAACTCGACATAACAATCAACATGTCAAAGCCCGAAAAAGATCCCCGGGACATAGCGAAGGCCCGTGCTATCAAGTCAACAGGTTACCCGAAGTGTTTGCTGTGCTCTGAGAACGAAGGCTTTTACGGTCATCATGGACATCCTGCGCGACAGAACATCAGGCTCATTCCCCTTGAGTTCAACGGCCACAAATGGTTCTTCCAGTACTCGCCCTACAGTTACTATAATGAACATTGCATAGTTCTTGACTCGAATCATGTGCCTATGCTGATTTGCCGTGAGACTTTCGAGAATCTCTTTGCCTTCATAGAAAAATTTCCTCACTATTTCGTAGGCTCGAATGCTGATCTGCCAATCGTTGGAGGCTCGATACTTTCACATGATCATTATCAGGGAGGACGTTACGTCTTTGCTATGGACAATGCGCCTTTCGAGAAGCATTACGCTTTATCTGACAGTGAGATTACTGCAGGGCGTATCAAGTGGCCTATGTCTGCTATTAGATTGTCTTCAGGAAATCCCGAAAAGTTAGCTGCCCTTGCTG
>JAFSQO010000136.1 GCA_017446645.1 Synergistaceae bacterium
AGCTCTAAGGGGATTCGATGCCCCCGTAATGACTGCGGAGAACTATACAAACGGTACACTGATTTCAGAGTATCGGGTTCTATGAAACAGTAAGGAAAATGTAATAAAGTGTGAAGTATTATTATATTTTTTGCATCGGTTTTCGCAATGTTAAGAGAAGAAGCATGGGCAGCGTTTCAGGATCTTAGAGAAGAGGCAAAATATCTTCCTGAAATGTCGTTAGATAAAATTAACGCAGAAATTCAAGCAGCAAGAACAGAAAAGGGAGTAAGTGAAATAAACGCTTCATTGCAGGCACTTTATGAGGCTCAGGTAGCTTTCACCGGAGCAGCTGAAGTGTTAGGCATTAAAGATGATGACGATGTTCAGGCACTTGTTAATGAAGTACGTTACGGAAAATTATGAGAGTGCTTATTGATACGAATATTTTATTCTCGGCTCTGCTATTTCCGGCTTCAGTACCTTCACAGGCCCTACGTCGCGCTATCACTGAGCATAATGTAGTGCTGTGTGATAAAAATGTTGCGGAGTTAAGAGAGATACTGCAAAGAAAAGCACCTAAATTTTTACCTAATGCTGAAGCCTTGCTTGCAGGATTTTCATATGAGCTTATTCATGCTGTCGATTATTCAGCAAAATTAATTCGTGATGTCAAAGACCAGCCAATATTAAACGCTGCTATCGTCTTTGATGTTGATATTATCTTGACAGGCGACAAGGATTTTCTGAGCCTCGATATTGAGCGTCCTAAGTGTATGAATCCGGCGGAATTTCTTGAACTCTAACGATGATAATAAATCCCACTGAAATAGAACACGAGAGCATGAGAATCATTCAGAACATCATAGGCTCTCGATATAACGGACCTGAAGAAAACTTGCCTGTAATAAAGCGTGTTATTCATGCTACGGCAGATTTTGACTTTCTCGATAATTTATTTTTCTCTGACAACGTGATTACTAAAACTCACGAGGCACTCAGACTCAGACATGAAAGAGTCATAATCACTGACACGTTAATGCTGAAATCAGGAATCAGCAAGAATTACGGCATTAACATAATATGTCACGTCAATGATGAAGAAACTCACTCAGAAGCAAAATCACGGGGGTTGACACGGGCAATAATCAATATTGAACGCTGCGTTAAAGAATTTCCAGAAGCAATATACGCAATCGGAAACTCACCGACGGCCTTGATAAGACTTTGTGAATTAATCCATGAAGGCAAGGCAAAACCTGCTCTCGTTATCGGGGTTCCTGTAGGATTCGTGAATGTAATAGAGTCAAAAGAGTTGCTGCTTTCACTCTCAGACATTCCCAGAATAATATCACGGGGCAACAAGGGCGGAAGTCCTGTAGCATGTGCAATCGTCAATGCAATTCTCTACGCTATGGCATAAGTACTGGAGCATGTGCTGCCGGAGCATCTAAAGCTGCTGCGATCTTTCTGAGTTGCGGGCAATGTCCTGACTCAGTGAAAATAAAGAATCTTGAGAGTCATGAGTTCCTGCTTCACACTTTCAGATATGACAATGACGCAAATTATTTCGGGGTTATAAAAGACTCAGGCGATGACAAAGGAGATATAACTAACGGCGTTAAGGTCCTGGCACGTCTCGAAGTTCTTGAAGGCTGTGACGAAATTATTTTCTCAGCAGGTGAAGGAGTAGGCACTGTAACTCTTCCGGGACTTAAGATAAAACCGGGCGAACCCGCAATTAATCCAGTCCCCAGAAAGATGATTGAGCTTGCAGTCCGTGAAATAATCCCTCATAAATCTCTTCGCGTTGTGATTTCGATTCCTGACGGTGAAAGACTTGCTCAGAAAACTTTTAACCCAAGATTAGGCATTGTCGGCGGATTGTCTATTCTGGGAACTTCGGGCTTCGTTAAACCAATGAACGAGCAGGCATTACTGGACTCCCTCACCCTTGAACTTAACATGATTCACTCTCTGGGATTTCGCGAACTTTACATGACTTTTGGATATAGCGGAGAGCTTGCAGTCAGAAAGATTTTTCACGTTACAGGCAAAAATATTATTCAGGCCGGCAATTATATCGGCTATGTCCTTGATGAAGCAGCCAGGCTTGAGTTTTCGCGAGTCATAATCTGCGGTCATCCTGGGAAATTATTGAAACTTGCAGCAGGGAACTTCAACACCCATAACAAAATCTCAGACGGGAGACTGGAGGCATTATGCACTCACTTGGCTTTGGCAGGGGCATCTCGTGAATTAATCAAGAAAGTTTTTCACTGCAACACGACTAACGAGGCAGTAAATATAATTGCTCATGAAAAATTTAATCACGTATGGAATAATTTAGCCGAA
>JAFSQO010000137.1 GCA_017446645.1 Synergistaceae bacterium
GCCCGATGATGAGGAAATAAGGGATTGTGTGAAAGTTTTTGCTGAAGAAGTTTCACTCGAACTCAACGATGACGCAATGGAGGAGCTTGTCTTTTCCCTTAAGGGTTTAAGCGCGTTCCAGATACGTCAGGTCTTATCGCTTGCCTATCAGGACAACGGGACACTTGACGCTTCTGACAGAAAATTTATTCTCAGTGAGAAGGAGCAGATAATCAAGAAGTCCGGGATACTTGAGATGATGAACTTCAAAGAGACGATTGATGACATAGGCGGTCTCGAAAAGTTAAAGGAATGGCTCACCAGGAAGGCGAAAATTTTTGCTTCACTGGACAGGGCAATAAAGTTCGGCGTTGATATCCCCAGCGGTATCTTAATTCTCGGAATGCCGGGCTGCGGTAAGAGTCTCGCTGCGAAGGCTACTGCAACACTCTTCAAGGTTCCGTTAATTCGTCTTGATGTAGGCCGTCTCATGGGTAAGTACGTCGGTGAATCAGAAGGCAACATGCGCCGGGCGTTAAAACTTTCTGAGACCGTGAGTCCCTGTGTCTTATGGATTGATGAACTTGAAAAGGCATTTGCTGGGATTGGAGGCAGTTCCGGTGAAGTGGCGACTCGTCTGTTCGGTAATTTTCTGACATGGATGCAGGAGAAAGAGAGCACTGTCTTCATTGTTGCGACTGCTAACGATATTTCAAAACTTCCTCCTGAATTCTTGCGTAAAGGACGCTTTGATGAGTTATTCTTCGTTGACCTGCCTAACGAAGACGAACGCAGAAAGATTATCGAGATTCACCTGAACAAGCGCGGTAAGTTCAACAAGAAAATTGACATAGGAACCCTGAGTAGAAAAACTGAAGGCTTCAACGGTGCGGACCTTGAAGGAGTAGTTAAGGATGCAGTAGAGACAGCATTCATTGAGGGAACTGACGAACTCACGACCGAATCCTTATTGAAGAGCCTTGAGGACTCTAAATCAATCACAAAGATTCAGGGCGAGAAGATTCAGAAACTACGCGAAGATTTGAAGAAGTACGACATTAAACCTGCAAGCTCAGAAACAGGAGTCAGAAAGTAAGGAGGTACGTTTATGATTACTCTCGAAGAAGCAAAGCAGTTATCACCAATCATCGCTGATTTTGTGAGGAGTTACGCGAAAAAATCATCAGGCACTTCGGACGGCGAATGGCTTTTCACACAATTAAAGGCTAAACTGCCAGACAAAAGCGATTCAGAATTGACTCAGATACGGGACGAGATTGTTGACGGCATTCAAGTTCAGGAGGAGTCAAAAAAATCACTTGACGAGGCAATTTCACGAGGACGCAGCAAAGAAAGCTGGTTCGCTGAAGAGACAAAGCGTGCAGTTTCCGGAATGAGTGCTCTTGAGTCAGAGCAATATCTCAGGAATTTAGACGAAGCTGTAGAGACTGCCAACCAGCAATTATGGGACACTATCACGACAAAGAGCGGAGCAGTTAATCGAAATCCCAATCTTGACGGATTCATTGCAGAAGAACATCACGCTCAGACCTTCAACATGAACGCAGCAGCACGGGGGAGCCATTATCGTGCAAGAGTCTTGAAACCTGAAGGCAAGAGTTACTCAAAAAATTCTGTCGATGTTGTAGTTGATAATCTCGATACAGGCAGAATCACCAGACGCTACCAGGTCAAATACGGCAAGGACGCTCAACATTCACGAGCCATGTATGACTCAGGAGAGTACAGGGGGCAGCGATTATTGACTCCTGATGACCAGATTAATGCACCGGACGGAACAACGAGCAATATCTTAACCAAACAGCAGGCGAAGGAATTACAGGCTCAAGCTCAATCTCAAAACGGCAAACTGGAAGGCTTTAGCTGGAACGACTACGCAATCAAAGACGTAGCTAAGGGCATAGCGAAGAGTGCAGGCCAAGCAGGGGCAATGGGTTTTCTGACAGGAGCGGGCTTTGAACTGGCAGCGCAGATTTACAACGGCGAAGACATTAACGGCGAAGAGCTTATCAAAACAGGTCTGGCAACTGGTGCGGATTTCTCAATCAAGGGAGCTGTTGCAGGGGGCTTAAAAGTTGCTTCGGAAAGGGGAATTCTGTCAGCCTTACCAAAGGGGACTCCTGCTGATGTCTTCACTACAGTAGCTTTTGTTGCTGTCGAAAATGTAAAGGTAATGGGCAAAGTAGCTTCAGGTGAACTTACTCCGCTTGAGGGTCTTGAGAAGATAGAGCAGGTTACTGTTTCGTCAGTTCATGGTTTAACTGCTGCAGCAAAGGGAGCAGCAATAGGTGCAAAGGCTCTTGCATGTCTTGGCCCTGCCGGAGCTGCTGTCGGTGGATTCATTGGCGGGACAATTGGTTACATGGCAGGTTCGAGTTTTGGGACTGCAGTAGTAACAGGTTATCAGAAAGTCCGCCGTGTTGTCGTTGAACATGTAGTGAAGCCAATAGTCAACACCGTGAAAAAGGCATGGGAGGGTGCAAAATCTTTCGTCAGTAATCTTCTCTCGTGGTTGTGAAAAAACTTGCAGACGGTAAATTAATTTGCTAATATTTTTAATATCCAGTGATTAAAAATTCGTCTGGAAAATTTAGCAAATACAGGAGGTTAGCTTTAATGCCACAAGATAATTTTAAACACCCTGACTCTAAGAACACTAACTTCAATACCGCATTTAATGAACGTCCTGACGAAAAAGAGAAATTACTTGATGACAGCAAAAGCAATTCCGAGAAGCCCAACAGGGTAGCAAAAGAAGATGAAGAAGCTGTTTCTGAGGTAGAATTCACAGGAAAGATTAAATACTTTAATGAATCAAGTTTAACCGGCACTATAGAATACTTTAATACAGAACTTGAGAACACCTCTATATTCTTTCATTTCTACCAGGTATTTGACAAAGAGCTGCGCAGAAAGTTATTACAAGACAGGCAACCCGCAGTTATATTCAAAATCAGCAAGAATCGTGAAGGTCCAGCGGCTGACAAGATTCGTCCTGCTCTTACCGAAAAAGGTGAAATCGTATCTTATGTGCGTAGTCCTTATGATGGAGGCTTGCCTCGCGGAACAATAATCAGAGAAAAGGATCATAAAGAATATACGTTTAACATCTATAATGTGATAGACCCTAAATTAGAAGCCTATCTTGAGAACGAACTGTTAATTAGTGGAAACCGGCACCCTGTGTCATTTACTGTTGGTACTCGTAAAGGCAGACCTCAAGTTTATGAGATAGAGAGTACAGCAGAAATTCCCGATGAAAAGCTCAGAGCATGGGGAGTAAATCATGATGATGATAATGAGAAGAAATTAACATCGGAGCAGGAAATCCTGATAAATCGTAAGTATATCTCGTTAGAAGATTACGGAAAGAAGAATACCCAGAATTTAAGCCGTATAGTAAAACTCAGTGAAGAAAAACAGGAATCACCAAAATTAAATACGACAGAACTGCAGCCTTTATTGCTAAACGACGATGACATTCAATTATTGGCTGAGATAATTAACGTAGAGTCAACGATTAAGTTTCTGGTCAAAAAAGAACTCGCTCAAAGCTTCAAAGATGATAACATAGAAGCAAAATTGCTAAAAGATTTTGACAGACATGACAGGCTTAATGAAAAAATTTCCCAAGCCAGAGCAAGCGGTCTTGAATTAATCGATATGTTGGATATAACTTTTCTGGGAAAAATCATGAATAAATATTGGCTGATATGCCCGAAGTTTAAAATATTTTTCGGCGATAAAAGCAAATACAGCGACTACTGGGAACAAATATTTTCAAAACTGTACTATGTCCGAAATGCCCTTGCACATGGAAATTCGCGGATTTTGAGCAACGAAAACCGCACTGAGGCCAGAGAGATAGTCAGAAAGCTCCAGGAAGAACTCAACAAATTTTTTCAGTAATCTACAGGGGAGGCCCAACAGCTTCCCCTAAATTTTCACGTGAGAAGCTCAACAATAAAGCCATTAATCAGTGAATAAATAATTACAAAGGCAAGATACGCTGCAAATTTCCAGCCTCCCAGAACAAACTTCAGTGCGCCCAAGTTCGTAATCTTCGTAGCCGGGCCTGTAATCATGAAAGCACTTGCCGATGCCATACTCATACCGTCAGCAAGCCACTGAATCAAC
>JAFSQO010000016.1 GCA_017446645.1 Synergistaceae bacterium
CTATTGCTGTCGCGTTCGATATAGGCATTGACGAGTGAACTTGCTCCCTGCTCCTGAAGCGAGCGGTTAATTATCGTAGCTAAGTTATCAAGGGTTATGCCCGTTATTTCGTTAGGGTCTCTGTAGCCGTTATAGTCAGTGTAATTTGCCAGTTCAGTGCTTGTCTTGTTGTAGTCGTTATCGCTCCAATCTTCTGGAATAAAGACGGAGAGGGTTCTGTTGCCGACTGTGATTTGGACTTTCTCCTCGCGTCCCTGCCACACCCAGTCAGCAGGCACGTAATGCGAGCATATGAAGTAAGAGTCCTCATCTCTGGGTACTATGTCGCTGCCGGAAAAGCTAACATCACCCAATAAGCTGTCACTTACTGCGTACTTGATTCTCTCGTCTGAGCCGTTATAGCTGATACTCCCGTCAGAATTTTCCGTGAAGGGCCTTGTTGAAGTGTCAGTGCCTCCGAAAATATATTGACCTGCAACACGGGTATTCAGGTTATCGAGCATGATTTTCTTGTTTGCTTCGATTTGGTCATTAATGTCTTTGAGCTGGCTCTCGTCAAGTGCTCCGTCTCCTGCCTGAATGATAAGCCCCCTGATTGTCTGTGCAGCATCGAGTACGTTATTTAATGCCGAGTAAGAATACTTGAGCATAGTCGCAGCATTCTGTGTGTTGTACTGGTATTGCTCATTTGCATCGAGGGCGGACTCAATGCCCAATGCCCTTGATATAGCTGTAGGGTTATCCGACAGCTTAGTGTATTTATTTCCTGTAGCAATCTGTTTTTGCAATTCCTGCATGTTCCTCATGCTATTCTGTAAGGAACTTAACAGGCTGCCGTACATTGTTGCAGTTGTCATTCGGCTGAACATTTTTAACTCTCCTTATCTTTCTTGTATCTATAAAAAAATCCCCTCCCCGTTTCCTTCCGGGAAGGGCGAAATTCGCTAACGGGTTCTAGTAAAGTTTATCGGCCAACTAAACCGAATCCGTTAATTATAGTATTTAGCATTTCATCTATAGCAGTAACGTATCTGGACATTGCACCAAACGCGCGGTTAAGAATTATTATGTCCATTAACTCTTCGTCAAGATTTACGCCGCTGACTGCCTGACGCTGTGAGTCTATCTGGTCCGAGACTGTCTGCTGGGTCTTATACATCAAATTCGCATGAGCTGCCTCTGCGCCAATTTCTGTGAGCATTGCGTCATAAACCCCGCTGAGTGTCGTAGTGCCGTCAACGAGCTTCTCCCAGTTGAGATTTACCATTCGTGAGGCATTTGTCCCGTCACCTGAGCCGCCTGACTTGCCGCTTGAAGCGATTCCGTTAGAGTCCTTCAGACCCATTGCTGCACCTATGAGCGAGATGTTTGCGCTGATCTCGTCACTCACTGTGAGGGCCTTTGCTGCTCCTGCCTTAGTTGCTAGGGGCGTGAAGAATGCTGTACCTGTCGTGTTAATTTCGCTGGCTAGTCCGTAGCCTGAGTACTGGTAGGCGTTGAAGTTCTTTGCGAGATTGAATGCTACCTCGTTTAAAGCGTCCTTCATGTCAGGGATAAAGCCGTCTCTGACTTCCTCAAGACCCTTGACTGAACCGCCCTGAACATGGTGCTTTACTGTAACTGAAGTGAC
>JAFSQO010000138.1 GCA_017446645.1 Synergistaceae bacterium
CGCGAGAAGCTGCAGGTTCATCACGGTGTTGTAATTCGCGATAATGCTTTAGTCTCTGCTGCTGTGCTCTCTAACAGGTATATCACTAACAGATTTTTACCGGATAAGGCAATTGATTTGGTTGATGAAGCCTGTGCAATGTTGAGGACTGAAATTGACTCCCAGCCTTCGGAACTTGACGCAGCTTCACGAAAAGTCATGCAGCTCGAAATAGAGGAAACTGCACTCAAGCACGAAGAAGACGAAGCCTCGAAAGAGAGACTCAAGGTCTTGCAGAAAGAGTTACAGGAAGCCAAAGAAGAAGCCGAAGCATTGAGGGCGCAATATGAGGGCGAAAAGAAGGCCATTGCAGACATAAGAGATTTACGCTCACAAATCGAGGGCATTAAATCAGAGATCGAGAAGGCTGAACGTGATTATGATCTGAGCCGTGCCGCTGAATTGCGTTATGGAAAGCTGCGGGAACTTGAGAACGTCTTGACCGCAAAAGAGAAAGTGAAGCAGGAGTCAGCCTCACAAAGCGAGAAGAAATTACTGCGTGAGGAAGTTACAGAAGACGAGATTGCAGACATTGTCAGCCGTTGGACTGGTATCCCTGTAACGCGGTTATTAGAGGGTGAACGGGAAAAATTACTGAAGCTCGATGAAATCCTTCACAAGCGTGTAGTCGGTCAGAACGAAGCCGTTAATCTCGTTGCTGATGCAGTCTTAAGGGCACGAAGCGGAATCAAAGACCCCAAGCGTCCAATAGGCTCGTTTATCTTTCTGGGACCAACCGGAGTCGGCAAGACGGAGCTGGCCAGGACTCTCGCTGAAGCGTTATTTGACAGTGAAGACAACATGATTCGCATCGATATGAGCGAATACATGGAAAAGCATTCCGTCTCGCGTTTAGTCGGAGCACCTCCGGGCTATGTCGGCTACGATGAAGGCGGGCAGCTTACGGAGGCAGTCAGACGAAGACCCTACAGCGTGATTTTGTTTGACGAGATTGAGAAGGCTCACCCGGACGTTTTTAATATCTTGCTGCAGGTTCTTGATGACGGCAGAATAACTGACTCTCACGGGCATCTCGTTGACTTCAAGAATACTGTGATAATCATGACGAGTAATATAGGCTCTCAAAGCTTACTGGACGGGATTGTCGGCGATACCATTGCTGTCTCGGCTAAAGAGGAAGTTATGCAGGCATTGAGGGAACACTTCAGGCCGGAATTCTTGAATCGTGTCGATGATATAGTGTTCTTCAAGCCCCTGACTCAGGACGAAGTAAAATCAATCGTGAAGATATTGCTGTCGCGTTTATCTGATAGGCTAGCTGACAGACAGATAGAGTTAAAGTTCACTGACGAAGCCCTGAGCTTTATCGCCGCAGCAGGTTATGACCCAGTTTACGGGGCAAGACCGTTGAAGCGTTATATCACTCACACAGTCGAGACTAAACTGGCTCGTGCATTGATTGCCGGAGGAATTCGCGAGAAGACCCAGGTCAACATTGACGTTAAAGCCGGTGAGTTAGTTTTTTCGTTCATCTAAAGCCTGGCGCATAGTGGTTAGTGTGATTTTGGGTATCAGCCTATCCATTTCCCGCTGACCACTGATTTTCCCCCCTGTGTTATAATCTATATTAAATCAAGACAGGGGATTTTTTTCATGTATCATCAAAAAAGACTTCTTGATATTATTAGGCAAGAAACTAACGGCGAAATTTTCAAAGGAAATTACACTTCTGCGTATTTAAGTCAAGACGAAATGACTTACTGTGACTCTGGCTATGACTCTGACTCTGCGTCTGAGTCAATGAGGGTCTGGAAAAGCAGCGCAGAATCGCCAAAGCATTCCCAGACTAAGAAATATGTTGACCTGTTACCGCTCAGTAAAAGATATGCTTCTGGAAATGAGCAGGTATTATCGTACTTTCTTGACGGCTCAAGGCAGATCATAAAGGCAGGCGAGATACTTTACTGGCACTTCGGAGGCATTAATACAGTGTATCCGATTATGGCTGCTCAGATTGGAGTCGGATATTGCAGGCGTGTGAATAAAA
Source organism: Synergistaceae bacterium (assembly GCA_017446645.1). Taxonomy (GTDB): domain Bacteria; phylum Synergistota; class Synergistia; order Synergistales; family Aminobacteriaceae; genus JAFUXM01. Next base: position 2,048 of record JAFSQO010000138.1, read on the forward strand.
AATTAATCCCCGAAAGAATAGCAGACGAGATAGTCATAGCTCTTCCCAACGTAGTGGACTCCAGCAAGGGCAAGGGCTTTTTCGAGTCAATGGCCCTGAAACTTTCGCAGGGTGTCTTGATTCAAAAATTGAATCTAAAAGTTACGGCAATACTCAAGTACGTACCCGGCAAAAATTCGCCATTGCAGGACACAGCC
>JAFSQO010000139.1 GCA_017446645.1 Synergistaceae bacterium
ATGGCTGCCAACTGCTCACCCTATGGCACCTACCCCGGCAAGCGCGGTCTTGTCCGGATTAATTACTAAGGCAGGAGTTATCGCGATGTTCAGGGTAATTTACTACGTTGTAGGCGATGAGTTTCTGCGGGGCACATGGGTTCAGAAAGCTATGATATGTATGGCTCTCACTACGATCTTCACAGGCTCAATGATGGCATATATCGAGAAGCACCTGAAAAAACGCATTGCATGGTCAACTGTGAGTCAAGTCTCTTATGTAGTCTTTGCAATGATGCTCTTGACTCCGGACGGCATCAGGGGAGCGGTCTTGCAGATAGCTGCTCATGCCATGTCAAAAAGCTGTTTGTTTCTGAGTGCAGGAGTCGTAATTTATTTCACTATGAGGGGAGCAAATTATCATTACGTTGACCAGCTCAGGGGAGTAGGGAAGGAACTTCCAATAACGATGACCTGCTTTGCCCTTGCCTCTGTCTCATTGATTGGCCTGCCCATAACCGGAGGCTTTGCTGCGAAATTCTACATGGCTTCAGGTGCTCTTAATCTGGGAAATCTGGGAATGCTGGGAATAATTATATTGATGATAAGTGCCCTGTTGACCGCAGGATATTTGCTGCCGATTGTAACTGACGCGTTTTTCCCTGGTGAAGATTATGACTATGCGAGTGTAGTGCCGTTTCATATGCCTTGGATAATGCGGGTGCCTTTGCTACTGCTGAGTGTAGGCGCAGTGTTGACGGGGTTATTTGCCGGTGAGATTATTGATTTCGTGAACAGCAAGATCATCGCGGTATTATTGTGAGAAAACGCTCCTCATTACGGGGAGCATTAATTTTCTCTATCGTTAAGATATTCAATCATGCCATGAAAAATATCTTTGTGATAATCAGAAATACTCATGCTGTCAAGTATTCTCTCAGCATCGTTAATATACTTCGTGTAAAGCTCCTGAGTCATGGCGCGGGCGTTGCTCTCGTCAAGCAAATCACGAATTCTTGAGCAATCTTCTTCAGTGCAGTTCTTTTTCCCGTAAATGGCATTGAACTCCTTCAGCATGTCCTGTGAAGCACATTCCCGGAAATAACTCGTCAGGACTGTGTTCTTGCCCTCTTCGATGTCAGAGACGCTGCTCTTGCCCGTGATTTCTGTCTTGCCGTAAACCCCTATGATGTCATCTTTTATCTGGAACGCTATACCAATCAGGCGGCCTAGTTCCTGGGCTTCTCTCAACAGGTCATCACTGCCTCCGCCTAGAATAATTCCCAGCTGTAACGGGCCTATAAACGTATAATACGCAGTCTTCAGCTCGTACATTGTGATTATCTCGTCAAGTGTGCAGTCATGATTATCAGAGAGTTCTATGTCCTTGAGTTCACCGGTTACGGTTAATTTGAAGATTTTGCTTTGATTCGCGAGTGCCCTGAGTTTGCGGTCATCGCTAAAGCCTGAGAGAACTATTGCGTCATAAGCTGCGACTATTCCGGTATCGCCCAGACATATCGCAATAGGGGTTCCGAACTGGGCATAAACTGAAGGCTTGTTACGTCGGAGTTCGCTCTGGTCAATGATGTCGTCATGCATGAGTATTCCGTTCTGAAAAAGCTCGTATGACAGTGAGGCAGTTACTATATTATTGTCCGGGTCATGACCGCACAAATTGCAGCCCAGAAGTACGAGAAATGCCCGAAGTCTTTTACCGCTCTCCATGTGAGAGTTGAAGGCATTTACGTATTTGCTCATGAAGTAATAGCTTTTAGCATCGCTGAAGATTGCTTTAACCGGTTCGCCTGAAAGTTGACGCTCGATTAATTCTCGGTACTCTTTGAATAGTTTCGCGAACAAAGATTTTTTTGACTGCATGATTTATTGCTGCCTCCGTGATTTTTTGCCCCCTTATCTTACGAGACAGGGCTTCTTGTTGTCGAACTTCCAGCCGGGGATCAAATACTGCATTCCCTTAGCGTCATCTCGTGCTCCCAGACCATGCTCGAAATAAAGCTCGTTAGCCTTCTTGACCTGTGCCATGTCTACGTCAATGCCAAGTCCCGGCTTCTTGGGCAGGTCTATACACCCGTTCACTATCTGCTGGGGTTCAACGGTTAATCTCTCTCTGCCTTCCTGCCAAATCCAGTGAGTATCTATTCCGTTCATTTTGCCCGGAATTGCTGCTGCACACTGGACAACCATAGCAAGCGATATGTCAAAGTGATTATTGCTGTGACAGCCCCACATCAGGCCAAAATCAGCGCACAACTGGCCAACCCTGACAGAGCCGTTCATGGTCCAGAAGTGAGGATCAGCTAACGGAATATCGACAGCCTGAAGGGTCAAAGCGTGACACATTTGTCTCCAGTCCGTGTTAATCATGTTCGTAGCTGTAGGCATCATCGCGGCCTTTCGGAACTCTGCCATGACTTCGCGACCGCTGAAACCTGATTCTGCTCCGACTGGGTCCTCACAATATGCAAGGCACTCCTTAAGCTCAGGGGCTATCTCTAAGGCTTCTTTGAGGCTCCAGCAGCCATTAGGGTCTAAGTCAACGCGGGCATTGGGGAAAGCCTTTTTTATCGCCTGAACTGCCTTTAACTCTTCGCGAGGTGTCAGGACTCCGCCCTTTAACTTGAAGTCCTCGAAGCCATATTTCTCATGAGTAGCTTTTGCAAGGGCGACTATCTTTTCAGGGGTCAAAGCCTCTTCATGTCTTAATCTATACCAGTCACAGGGAGAGTCTGGTTCTGACTCATAGGGTAAATCAGTCTTTTTTCTGTCTCCGATATAGAATAAATAGCTCAGGAAACGAACGCGCTCCCGCTGGACTCCGTCACCCATTAAGGCAGCTGCCGGGACATCAAGGAATTTGCCCATTAAGTCAAGTAACGGGGCTTCAACCGCTGTAACTACATGAACGCCGGTGCGTAAATCAAACGTCTGGAGACCTCGAACGTCATCCTTGATATTTGCGTCAAGCCATTTGCGTATCTGA
>JAFSQO010000140.1 GCA_017446645.1 Synergistaceae bacterium
AAACTCTAAGGGGATTCGATGCCCCCGTAATGACTGCGGAGAACTATACAAACGATACACTGAGCAATCAGAGTGTCGGGTTCTGTGAAACAGTAAGGAAAACGTAAAAATGTGAAGTATTATTATGTTTTTTGCATCGGTAATTAACATGCTAAGATCCTTATGGACAAGTGCTTCAGGAATGATAGCACAGCAAACTCACTTAGATGTCGTAACCCATAACTTGGCCAACGTCAACACTCAGGGTTATAAGAAAAGACGCGCTGACTTTGAAGACCTGATGTATCAGATTTACAGAGAACCCGGCGCACCTGTTGAGCCTGATTCAGTCGTGCCTACAGGGGTTCAGGTAGGCTTGGGAACTCGTGTAACTGCAACACCAAGCTTCATGGTTCAGGGAAATTTTCAGATTACGGACGGCCCTCTTGACTGGGCAATCATTGACGATAACGCATTCTTTCAGGTTACTATGAGCAATGGCGAAATAGGCTATACCAGAGGCGGTTCATGGCAGATTGACGATCAGGGCCAGATCGTGAACGAGGACGGTTTATTGCTTGAGCCTGCTATCGTAGTTCCCAATAATGCAATGGAGATTCAATTATCACCCGGCGGAATAGTCAGCGTCAGACTTGCCGATGAGACCCAATTACAGGAGATAGGCCAGCTTGAACTCGCAAGATTTATTAACCCCGCAGGATTAAGGGCAGTCGGTGATAGATTATTCGTCCAGACCCCTGCCAGCGGAGACCCTATAACAGGCAACCCCGGAGTTGACGGAATGCCCCAGGTTCGCCAAAACGTTATCGAAATGTCAAACGTTCAGGTAGTCGAAGAGATGGTCGAGATGATAGTTGCCCAGAGAGCCTATGAAGCAAACTCGAAGGGAATTCAGACGGCTGATGATTTATTGCGAATCGCTAACGGCCTGAAACGTTAATTTGTGTCAATCATGAAGAGAAAATTTTTACAGCAGGAGTATATTTGCGTGCTCCTGTTTTTTTGTGTATTATTCTTTGCTGGAGAGTCAGAGTCGGCTCAGACTATAAAAATCACGGTTCCTGAAAAGATTTATAATGCCGCAAGTTCCTTCACACTTGGGAGCATTGCCAAGATAACCGGAGGCAATAATGCAACGAGGCGGATATTGTCGGGTGTAATGCTTTATCCTGACGGTAATATTTTATCCCGCAGTGAAGTGTTAAGGGCAATCAGTGACAGCGATGCCAGTGATGCAAGAATTGAGCTTTACATGCCTCAATCCGTTATAATTGACTCACCGGGCTATGAGGGCAATTTCACAGAGAGTTCACCGGTTAATGATTCGAGCCTTTCGCGTTCGGCAGAGAGTCTGGCTCCCACGATAAAGAATTTGGCAGCATGGGACGGCGATGTCGAGGTCACTGCAAAGTCTCCTGTTCCTGAAGGCAAGCTGATAGACCCTGCGAGCATTATTCCCGGAACTCAGGCGGTGACTCTGAGATTTCGCGACAATAACGGGAGAGTCAAATCCCTTGCTGTGAGATTGGCATGGTCTCAAAATGTCATGGTAGCCTCTCACAACATCAGGAAGGGCGACAGAATTTTGCCAAGAGACTTAATGACCCGAAAGATGAATATTACACGTCCCGGAGCATATGCCTCAAGTCCTGAAGAGATTACAGGCTTTGTCAGTGAGAGAAATATCAAGCAGGGCGAGCCTATTTTGCTGAACTCTCTAACTAGTTCCAACCTTGTCAAGAAGGGAAGACGCGTTAAAATTCTTGCAAGAATAGGAGCAGCGAGTGCTTCAACAGACGGCATTTTACTCGAAGACGGCAGACCCGGCGACATGGTGAAAGTCAGGCGTTCTGATAATCGAAAAATTGTCCTTGAGGGTAAAATAGTAAATGAAAATCTCGTGGAAGTTCAACCCGCAGCAAATTAAATATTTATCGGAGGTGTTTACGTTATATGCACAAAAAGTTTATCGCACTCCTGTTAGTTTTTCTTATGGCAGGAAGTGCCCAGGCGACTTCACTATGGAACGACAAAGCTAACTGGTTCGCAGATGAAAGACCGGGAAAAGTAGGCGACATCGTTACGGTTCTGGTCAATGAACGCACGGACGCTAAGGACGAAGCAAGCATGGAGGTAACGAAGGCTTCAAATAACAACGTATCAGACGGCACAGGGATTTTGAGATTCTTGAGGGCATTAACTTTTCAGTCAAGTAATACATCAGAAGGTGAAGGCAGCGTCGAGAGAAAACATCATGCTACTGCTACACTTGCGTGCTTAATCACTGAAGTATTGCCAAACGGTAATCTCGTTATCGAAGGCACCCGCGACATAAGAACCAGCGAAGAGACCCTGCAGTTCCAGTTAATAGGCGTTATAAGACCCCAGGACGTTACGAGCGAGAACCAGATAAGCAGCCAGTTGATAGCCAACGCAGAAATTTCTGTAAAAGGGCGCGGCATAGTTTCAAAGACTCAGAAAGTCGGAGTAATAACTCAAGTTTTGCAGGCGATATTTTAAATCATGAAGAAAATTATTTTATCTGTCATTATATTTTTGTCAGTGTGTAATTCATCATTCGCAGCCGTGAATTTACAGGACATGGATTACACTAGAATAAATCCCCCTGTAAGGATCAAGGACATCACCGAAGTCGAGGGCGCACGAGGCAACCAGCTCACAGGAGTCGGACTCGTTACAGGACTTAATGGCACCGGCGATAACTCAACGATGGCAGTCCAGATGATGCGCAACATGATGCGAAATTTCGGAGTCACCCTTGATGCACGTTCAGTCAGGACCCGAAATATTGCAGTTGTCTCACTGACAGCTACGTTGCCTCCTTATGCAAGGCCCGGACAGAACATTGACGTAAACGTGAACACAATGGGAAATGCATCGAGTCTTCAGGGCGGTATGTTAATTCAGGCTCCGCTCAGGGCAGCAGACGGTCAGGTCTATGCAGTTGCACAAGGTCCCGTAACAGTCGGAGGCGGGAGTGCTCAGGGTGCAGCAGCTTCACGAACCCAGAACGTCCCGACAGCAGGGCTTGTTCATAACGGGGCAATAGTTGAGCGCGAGGTCCCCAGCGATTACACAATGGGCGGTCAGGTTGCCTTGTTGTTGAGAGACCCTGATTTCACGACAGCTCAGAGGATCGCGGACGCAATTAACAGGCGTTACGGGGTCGTAGCTTTTGCAGTCGATGCAGGCCGTGTCGAAGTGAATTTGCCCGGAGCTTACGTTCAGGCACCTACAGCTTTCCTTGCAAATGTCGGCACAGTCGAGATTGAACCTGATACCCCTGCAAAAGTTGCAGTAAACGAGAGAACGGGTACTGTCGTAATGGGCAGTAACGTTAGAATAAGCTCTGTCGGAGTCGCCCACGGTAATTTGACAGTTACAGTTGCCGATGTAGTGAATGTCATTCAGCCCGAAACTTTAGGCGAAGGCGAACGAGGCACAGCTCGGACTACGATAAGGTCTGACGTTACAACTGATGAAGAAGGCACGAGCATGGTAGCAATGCCGGCTACTACGACAGTAAGGGACATGGTGCGAGTCCTGAACTCATTGGGAGCTACTCCGCGCGATATTATCTCGATTTTGCAGGCTATTGACAGGGCAGGGGCTTTGCATGGCGAACTTGTTACGATGTAGGGAGCATGAATATATTATTTATTAACTCTGTGTGCGGAACCGGAAGCACAGGGAAAATAACGGCAGAACTCGCAGAAGGTTATGAACGTGAAGGCCATCAAGTAAAAATTGCTTATGGCAGATATTCCTATGTCCCAGAAAAATACAAGAAGTTTGCTGTCAGGATTGGGAATAAATGCGATGTCTATCTTCATGCGTTGTTATCGCGGCTGACAGACAGGCACGGTTTCTATTCACGCAGGGCAACGAGAAACTTTCTGCAATGGGCAAATGATTATAATCCCAATATTTTATGGCTGCATAATATTCACGGTTACTTTATTAATATTGAGCTTCTGTTTAACTGGATAAAATCCCGGCCGCAAATGAAAGTATACTGGACTCTTCATGACTGCTGGAGCTTCACGGGACATTGCGTATATTTCACTATGGCAGGCTGCAGCAAGTGGCAAACTCATTGTGAACATTGCCCTCAGAAATATGCATACCCGTCAAGTTTCATTGATAACAGTTTCAGAAATTATGAGGATAAACGCAGGCTCTTCACCGGTGTAAAAGATATGACTCTGATAACTCCTTCACAATGGCTTGCGGATTTAGTCTCTCAGAGTTTCCTGAGTGAGTATCATTGTGAGGTTCGTCATAATGAAATCGACAGGAATATTTTCAAACCTGCTGCAGGAGATTTTCGCGAAAGGTATAATCTCATAGGGAAAAAAATAGTACTCGGAGTTGCGAATATATGGGAAGCTCGCAAAGGTCTTAAGGACTTTCTGAAACTCTATGAGCTTATAAAACATGAAAATTTCTCGATAGTCCTTGTCGGAATCACACGTGACAAACTTCCGGAAGGCATCATTCATGTAAAGCGGACAGGCAGCCAAAGGGAACTCGCAGAGATATACTCAGCGGCTGACGTTTTATTTAACCCTACTTATGAGGATAATTACCCAACCGTTAATCTTGAAGCTGAAGCGTGCGGAATACCGGTAATTACTTATGATACAGGAGGGGCACCTGAGACAGTACACGGTAAGAATTCTCATGTCATACCATGCGGCGATGTATGTGCTGCCAAGAACTTTATAGAGAAAATTTGCGAAGGGAGAGTGATTTCATGATAAGCAACACAATGGGAATCAACAGGGCCAAGATAATAGATACAAATATTGACCCTGAAATCCACAAGACTCAAGACGCTATAAAACTCAAAGAAGCGTGCCAGCAGTTCGAATCGATTCTATGGGCTAAACTCTGGAAGGACATGCGCAAAACAGCAATGTCAATCAGCGGCTCAGACAAGGGCAGACCGTGGCAGCAAATGGAGGAGTTATCGCTCGAAATGGCCTCTGATGACTTAGTCGCAAAATCAGAAGGTGCAGGACTCTGGAAAATGCTCTACGACAGCATGATAGGCAAGCTCGCAGCAGAACAGGAGGCTAAAGCAAGAAAGGCAGCTGACGATGAAGCAATAAGGCAATATCAGGAATTAATGCCTGACCCTGACTCTGACTCAAAGATAGACTCAGGCGTAAACTTTCAGGCATAAATAAATTAATTGAGGAGGGGAAAACTTTGCGCGATTACGTGAAATTAACAGAACATGATAACGTTGCAGTAGTTACTCATGACACTAACAAAGGCACAGAAATAATGCCCGGTCTCGTGCTTCTTGATGACATTCCGCAGGCACACAAGTTTGCTCTTGCGGACATCCCAAAGGAAGGCGAAATAATCCGTTACGGTGTAGTTCTTGGCTATGCCCTTGACGAGATAAAACGCGGCTCATGGATTAACGAACACATGCTGCGTTTGCCAGTTTCGCCATCACTTGACAATATGCCCTGGGGAGTGAATATTAATAAGAATTTGCCCGAAGCTCCTGCAAAAACTTTCATGGGATATAAGAATCCCGATAATTTTTACGCAGGCACTCGAAATATATTGGGCATTAACACGACTGTACAGTGCGTTCAGGGTGTCTTGAACGTTGCAGTAGAGAGAATCAAGCGGGAGATTTTGCCCAAGTATCCCAATGTCGATGATGTTGTAGCGATTAATCATGCTTACGGCTGCGGAGTTGCGATAAATGCACCGTATGCGAAATTTCCCATAAGGGCGTTGCAAAACATAGCGAGGCACCCAAATTTCGGCGGTCAGTTAATGGTTGTATCGTTAGGCTGCGAGAAGCTCACTGTCGACAAGTTAATAGCACCTGAGTTAAATACCCCTGAAAACGTGATAGTGCTTCAGGACTGCAAAGGGTTTGACGCTATGATGAACGCAATAATGACTATGGCCGAGAGAAAGCTGCAAATTCTTGACAAGAGAAGGCGTGAAGAGCTGCCCTTGAGTGATTTACTAGTCGGAATGCAGTGCGGCGGCAGTGATGCCTTTTCCGGAGTTAGTGCCAATCCCAGTGCAGGTTATGCAGCTGACATGCTTGTTCAGGCTGGAGCAACTGTAATGTTCAGCGAAGTTACAGAAGTAAGAGACGGCGTTCACTTTATTGCAGAACGCTGCGTGAGTCCTGAAGTTCGGGATAAATTAGCCGACGAAATGCGCTGGTACGATAATTACCTTGCTGCCGGAGAAGTTGACAGGAGCGCGAACCCTACACCGGGTAACAAGAAGGGCGGATTAAGCAACATAATCGAGAAGGCTATGGGGTCAATCGCAAAATCCGGAACCTCCCCGATAGTCGAAGTCTTGTCGCCTGCTGAGAGGCCAACAAAGCACGGAATGATTTACGCTGCTACACCTGCCAGCGATATGGTCTGCGGTCCCTGCCAGTTAGCCAGCGGAATTGGCCTTCAGGTATTCATGACAGGACGGGGGACTCCGTATGGACTTGCTGCTGCTCCGGTTATAAAAGTCTGTTCACGCAACGAAATGAAAGAGCAATGGCCTGACGTTATAGATATTAGTGCAGGCGAAGTAGTTACCGGCGAGAAGACCATTCAGGAAGTAGGGACTGAGTTATTTAACTTTATCCTTGACGTAGCCAGCGGACGCAAGAAGCCCTATACTGAACAGTATGGCCTGAATAATTTCCTGTGTATCTTTAACCCTGCGCCTATAACTTAGGGCATAATGTGAATGCTTTTCCCCTTGCTGTTAGAGTAAATAAGAGTGCAGTGAGGGGAAGGTAAATTACGGGTGTTGTTGTGTCAAAAACTTCGCAATAAACTCACTCAGGGCATCAATATTCTCTTTCTTATCACTTGATGTTATAATCGGCACATCAACAGAATATAATCTATCAAGAATATACTTGTCACGGGTAGACTTCCATTTACTGCGGGCAATCTTGTCAGCCTTTGTGAAGACCACGAAGATATTTTTCCCTGACGAATTAATATACTCCTGAAGTTCCCGGTCGTTCGCCAGTAAACCATGACGAAAATCTACAAGATGACAGACAAGTTTCAGGCTCTCACGGTTATTCATGTAAGCAGAAATTAGCCTTTGCCACTCGTTGCGCTCTGTCTTGCTTCGTGCAGCATAGCCGTAACCCGGTAAATCTACAAGCCTGAACGAGAAAGCCTGAATATCTACGTGATAGAAATTTATGCTTCGAGTCTTGCCCGGAGTCTGTCCTGTCTTCGCAAGTTTTTTATTCAGCAAGGCATTAATCAATGAGGATTTCCCTACGTTTGAGCGTCCTGCTACTGCGACTTCGGGTAAATTTATATCTTGAGGCAAAAGCTGGCCCGGCGTGAAACATGCAGCTTCTAACCGGGCGTTAATGAAACTAGCCATGCAGCAAATCTTTGATGTCCACCTGATTGTTATTCACAACTTCAGGCGTTATGACTAATTTCTTGCCTGTCCTGGCCTTCTCAGACATTGAGGGCAATTCGTACATAATATCAAGCATTAAGTTCTCCATGATTGAACGCAAACCCCTTGCTCCTGTCTTCTTCTTGACGGCTAGCTCTGCCACAAGTTCCAATGCCTCAGGGGTGAATTCAAGGCTTACCCCGTCCATTGAGAGAATTTTTGCGTATTGTTTGACTAAGGCGTTTTTGGGTTCTTGAAGTATCTTTACGAATGCCTCTTTGTCGAGTTCCTCAAGGGCTACGATAACGGGAATTCTGCCGACAAGCTCAGGGATAAATCCATAAGTCACCAAGTCTTCGGGCTGGGTCTTACTGAGTATTTCGTAACTTCCTGACTTCTTCGCAAGTTCACCGCCAAACCCAAGGGATTTTTGCAGCTCGCGTCTTGCTACGATTGGTTCAAGACCGTCAAATGCTCCTCCGCAGATGAATAAAATATTCTCCGTGTTCATCTGGATAAAGTCCTGATGAGGGTGCTTGCGTCCGCCTTTAGGGGGAATATTCGAGATTGT
>JAFSQO010000141.1 GCA_017446645.1 Synergistaceae bacterium
CTCTCAGAGAATCAAGTCAGCAGGTCTTGACAGGGGCGTTGTCTTTCAGGATTACGGACTCTTCCCGTGGATGACAGCAGGAGAGAATATCAAGCTCGCTTTGACCCAAAAATTTCCGGGACTCTCAAAGAGCGAATACAAAGAACGAGTGCTTAAAGCATTAACTCAGGTAGGACTCAATGAGTCAATTTACCGCAAACTCCCCAAAGAATTATCAGGCGGAATGAAGCAGAGATGTGCAATTGCCCAGGCTTTTGCTATCGAACCTGAAATCTTATTAATGGATGAACCTTTTGGTGCTCTTGACGCAGTTACACGGGCACGGCTTCAGGACTTGGTGCTCGCTCTCTGGAATGACACTCACAAGACTATTTTCTTTGTGACCCATGACGTTGACGAGGCGTTACTTCTCGCGACCCGAATTATTGTGATAGGCCAGTCGCCCGGAAAAATAATCTACGAGGCTGAAATCCCCGAAGAGAACAAGCCTACACGTGAAACTCAATTCGAGGACCTGAATATCTTGAGACTCAGAAACGAATTAATCAGGGAGATTAACAAAGATGTCGCGTCTCACACAATTAACGATGCTTAACCGGATTATAGCGGACCTCACCCCCCACCCTCTCCTTAACAAGCGAGGGAGCCAAAAGCAAGTCGCCCCTGTCAAGGGAAAACTTCCTGAATGGGAGTTTGTATTTAGAGGGGTCTATAGTTACAGTTCGGAAGGCATAAATATTTTTTGTAAAGGAGTTTTATTCATCATGAAAAAATTTTTGTTAGTTCTGTGCATCATCTCACTTCTTGCCGGTACTTCATTCGCTAAAGAGACCCCCGAAGTCTCTGTAGTCCGTTGGAACAGCGGAGCAAGCGGCAACGTCCTTCTCACAATCGCAGAGAAGAAAGGCTACTTTGAAGAGTTCGGCATTAAACTTGAGGAAGTCCCCGCAACAGCAAACGCATCAGCCATGACCCTTTTATCGACAGGAATGGTCGATGTTGTCTCGAACGCAGGCACAAGCAACCCATTGCAGCAAATCGCAGCTGGTGTAGACATTACTATATTCGGCGGTCACATGATGACGGGAGCAATGCCCATTATCGCAAAGAAAGGCGTAAAGTGGAATGGTGTTCAGGATTTAATCGGCAAGAAATTCGCCTGCAACCCCAGCTATTTCGCCTTGACCGGTGCAGTTTTAGATATGGGATTCGCAAAGCCCCTCGAAGCCCTTGACTGGGTAGTCATCACTAACTACAACGATGCCCTTGCTGCAGTAATTCGCGGTGAAGTCGATTATGCGTTACAGGGGACTGAACAGAATTACACGATTAAGAACGTCAATAAAGACAACGTTGATATTATGTGCTACATGAGCGATATTATGCCTGCTTATTCGTGCTGCAGAATGGAAGCTCAGACCGAATTCGTCAAGAAGAATCCCATAACGATTAAGTTAATCCTCAAGGCTTTATTACGAGCACAGAGCTATTACGAGTCACACAAAGAAGAAGCTGCTCAATGGCACGCAGAGAAAATCAGAGCAGAAAAAGAATTTGTCGAAGCCTACATGTTCGATGAACATTACAGAGTCAGTGCTGACCCGTTGCTGAAGTCAATTATTAGAGCCTGGAATATCCTCGATGCTACTGGATTCTTGAGCGAGACAGCAAAGAACATCAATATCACTGACCACGTCAATGTCGAACTTTACAGGCAGGCCCTCAAAGAAGCAACTGAGGAGTACGGCAGCGAAGCCCCTGAGTTCTACAAGAAGATGCAGGCGTTCTTCGAGGAGAATAACACGTTATAAAATAAGCAATCATCATGAAGAGATACGTTATTAATCTTATCAGTGCGACATTAATTCTTGGACTCGGAGTGCTTTACTATTACATGACCGAAAATAATTTGGTGAACCCGTTTTTATTCCCCAAAGTCAGCGCAATAGTCAAAGCC
>JAFSQO010000142.1 GCA_017446645.1 Synergistaceae bacterium
AAGAAAGCTAGGGACAGGCCAAGCCGCAGGAAGTTGCGGAGGATATAGCTAAGGCACTGAAGTAAAAGATAAAAAAAAGTTCCCTCTGTTTGATTTATGCAGGGGTAAAATACATAAAAAAAAAAAAAGGAGTTGACCAAATTGCAAGACAGCACCACAATTAAACAACAAGCAACAAGCAACAAGCCGACATTCTGCACACTTTTTAACATTGGCAACGAACACTTAACTAAAGACGTAGGACTTATTCCTTATGGTATGAGTGAATTTCATGGTTATAATTCGTTTATGGCAACGTACATTAACGGCGACTACCCTAATCTGGAATATACTCCTGGTCTTAGTATTAAGGAAGTTCCCAGATTGTCAGGCGACTGGGTCGAGGATTCCTGCGCATGGTTGGCAGAGAATGCGAAGGGTATTGATGTTCTTAATCTTTATCACCTTTTTTATTTTCCCCACTTCGTTGAACGCTCGTTTAAACATGCAGAAACCTACAAAAAATTTAACCCTTCAGGCAAAGTATATTTGAAGCTGGACAGTTGTCCTGTGTTCGGCGGAAGAAGGCCAAGAGCATGGATGCATCCAAGAACATGGCGTAAACTTTTTAGAATTGGGCGGCTTTTTGATTGCATAAGCACAGAGCTTCCCGAAAATGTTGATAAGGTTGCTAAAACATGGTCGCATAAAGTTATATACGTTCCTAACCCACTCAACCCTAACGAAATACGAGACTATAAGCCCTTCAGTGAACGTCAAAACGTAATTATCACAATGGGCAGGCTAGGCACGCGTCAAAAGGCGACTGAAATTTTGCTCGAGGCCTTTGCTACGATAAGCTCTCAAATTCCTGACTGGAAATTAAAACTTGTAGGCAGTATCTCAGAGAACATGAACATAGCAAGTGATTTTTACGCTAAATATCCTGACTTGAGTGAGCGTGTTATTTTTTCAGACCCAATCGTGAACAGAGATGAAGTTATTGAACTTTACAGGGACTCTAAAATTTTTGCATTTCCTTCAAGGTGGGAAAGTTTTGGTATCGCCTTAACAGAAGCAATGTCGCACGGATGTTTTGCGGTTACAAGTGATATATTTTCAAGCAGGAGTCTCACAGAAAATTTCAGATTTGGACTTGGCAGCAAAGTTGACGATGTTGAAGGTCTAGCGAAAAATCTTCTATACGCCTGCACTCACAAAAGCGAAATAGAGAAACTCGCAATAGAAGGCAGAGAAGCAACTCTCAAACGCTGCAATATTGAGAATATCTGCAAGTCAATTGCCGAAGGTCTAGGGAATTAAAACGAACATAGCGATCTGTCAGCATCATACAATATAATATGAGTTCCGACCGTATAGTGGAGGGACAGCTGGGACGATTACGAAGTCTGGAAGCACTCGACTTTAGTTGTGTGAGGGTTCACGTCTTCAATCATTAATCTATGCTAAAATATTGTGAATTTTTACGCATGAAAGAAGGAACACTATCATGAGCGACATAGAAATAGCTCAGGCAGCAAAACCTGAATCAATCACGAATATAGCAGCAAAGTTAGGCATTTCTGAAGATGACTTAGAGTGCTATGGCAAATACAAGGCAAAAATCTCCCCGCGAGTACTCAAGAGCCTCAAAGACAAACCAGACGGCAAATTAATCCTCGTTACGGCAATAACTCCCACTCCGGCAGGCGAGGGCAAGACCACGATAACAGTAGGTCTGACTGACGGACTCAACAAGATCGGCAAGAAGGCTTGTGCAGCTTTACGTGAGCCATCACTGGGGCCAAGCTTCGGACTTAAGGGCGGAGCAGCCGGCGGAGGTTACGCTCAGGTTATCCCAATGGAGGATATTAACCTGCACTTCACAGGAGATTTACACGCAATCACTACAGCTCATAATTTATGCGCTGCCATGCTCGACAATCACATTCAGCAGGGCAACGAACTCAACATAGACCCCCGCAAAATAGTCTTTCGCAGAGTCATGGACCTCAACGAGAGAGCTTTACGCAATATCGTTATAGGCTTGGGCGGAACAGCTAACGGCATTCCCAGAGAGTCAGGCTTTGATATTACCGTAGCTTCTGAAGTCATGGCTATATTCTGTCTTGCTTCGGATCTAATGGACCTCAAGGCGAGATTAGGACGCATGGTTCTTGCTTACACCCGCGACAACAAGCCCGTCACAGTCGATGATATTCACGCTGCAGGAGCAATGGCTGCACTCCTGAAAGACGCAATAAAGCCGAATCTTGCTCAGACCCTTGAGAATAACCCGGCATTCAGTCACGGAGGACCTTTCGCTAATATCGCCCACGGTTGTAATTCAGTACAGGCTACCAGACTGGGACTCAAGTGCGCGGACTATCTCGTTACAGAGGCAGGCTTCGGGGCGGATTTAGGAGCAGAAAAATTCCTCGACATCAAATGCAGAATGGCAGGACTCAAACCTTCAGCGGTCGTCGTCGTCGCTACAGTAAGGGCACTCAAGATGCACGGAGGAGCAGCAAAGACTGAACTCGGCAATGAGAATCTCGATGCACTCTCAAAAGGCATTCCCAACTTACTCAAGCACATAGAGAATATTCAGAAGTATGGCCTCCCTGTTGGTGTAGCGATAAACAGATTCGAGACGGACACTCAGGCAGAACTCGATTTGCTTGCTAAGAAATGCGAGGAGTTAGGTGCTTCATTTGCCCTCGCTGAAGTCTGGGCCAAAGGCGGAGAAGGTGCCAGATTACTGGCTCAGAAGGTCGTAGA
>JAFSQO010000143.1 GCA_017446645.1 Synergistaceae bacterium
GCAGCTATTATTATCCCGTTAATTATCGCTAAGAAATTCGGTAAAAAGCCAATTGTCAAGTATTTCTGTAATTAATGGGAGTATAGCATAGTTTTTCGAGTAACTATAGCACCTAGTGATTAATTGTGATATTATTCTCAATATGAATACACAATCGCTCAGACAATTTATTTTTGCTCCTGACAGTACAGGAATGAACATCACTGCGTTATGTTTCGGCGCATTTAGTTTTGTCGTGTCCTTTGCCATGACTATAATCGGCTGTCTAAGACTCTTTGGGGGGTTCTATCTTCCTGCAAGTTCGTATTTTGTTGCAGCAGGGCTTTCGGCTGCGTTATTTACTTACTCGCTGAAAAAGATTCGCTCCGGTGAGGTCGAGCCGCTGAAGAAATTATCTTACCCATTGACGGCTGGAGGCTTCATATTTGGGTTGACGGCACTGTTCTTTATCGACGGCGGAATAATGGGAGGCGTTCCGATATTCTTTATTCTCGCTGTAGTCGCAACTCCGTTCTTCCTGAATTTATCTGAAGCTGTTATCATGGTCTGCCTTGAGATTCTTGCTTACACGTTAAATGCAATTTTCGTCAGGGTATATCCTGCTTCGATTGATGCCCGTCTTGCAGTTCCCGAAGATGCCTTTATACCCGTTGTGATTGTGTCGGGGACTCTGGGCTTGTTGTGTCTTCTCTACACTTATTCATATAGACATCAGCAGGCCAGACTCGACAAAGCACTCTCTGAAGCGAACTCTGCGAACGAAGCAAAAAGCTCCTTCCTTGATAACATGTCACACGAAATCCGCACGCCAATGAATTCGATTCTCGGAATGAACGAGATGATTTTACGTGAAGAGGACAGACCGGAAATTAAAGAGTATGCACTTGTTATTCAACGAAGCGGAAGGGCCTTGCTGGGAATAATCAACGATATTCTCGATTTCTCTAAACTTCAGGACAAAAAAATGGACATAGTATCGGTGCGCTATGATTTAAGCTCTCTGGTCAATGATTTAGTGAACATGGCAGCGGAACAGGCCAAGAAGAAATCTTTAACGTTCACGGTCAATGTCGATAAAGAAATTCCCAGAATCCTGGACGGCGATGAGTATCATATCAGGCAGGTCATGATGAACATTCTGAACAACGCAATCAAATACACCGAACGCGGCGGAGTTACTGTTAATATCGGCTACGAGACCCTTGATAACTATACGATATTACTGAAGTGTGCGATAACTGACACAGGCATCGGCATCAAAACAGAAGACCTTGAGTACATCTTCCAGCCGTTTGGACATGTTGAGGCTTCACGCAAATTCAGTGCTGACGGTTCCGGGCTTGGTCTCCCGATAGTTCAGAAGTTATTGCAGCTAATGGGTTCGGAGCTTCAGGTTGAGAGCGTCTTCCATAAAGGCTCAACGTTCTCGTTTGAAGTCAAGCAGACCGTAATCAAGTGGGAACCAATAGGCGACTACGAGCGGGCATTCTCGATAGCAACGACAAGGCAGACTACGAAGTTCACCCAGACATTCCAGGCACCTGAAGCAAGGGTCCTTGTGGTAGATGACGCTGACGTGAACCTGCTTGTATTTGCGAACCTGCTCAAGAAGACGAAGATTAAGATAGATACTGCATCGAGCGGTGTTGAAATGCTCCAGATGGTAAGAATGAATCATTATGACATGATTTTCCTGGATCACAGAATGCCCGGCATGGACGGTATTGAGGCGTTCCACAACATGAAGAAGATGACTGACGGCCTGAATTATAATACCCCAGTCGTTGCTTTGACGGCTAATGCAGTGTTAGGAGCGAGACAGCTCTACATAGATGAGGGCTTCAGCGATTATATCTCTAAACCAGTTGACACAGTGAGGCTTGAGCAGATTTTACTCAAATTCTTGCCTGATGACTTAATTGTCAGGGGTGATGACATGACAGATGACGATAGAGAAGCCGGCGAACCTGTTGAAGACGTGAATATCCGCAGGGATTTGGGTTATGACTTTGCGGAAGAACCAGAAGAAATTCAGGAACCTGACTCGCCCTATAAAGATATTCCGGGCATTGATTACGATGCAGCTGTTACGAACTGCGGCTCAGAAGAAACGTTCGTTCAGGCACTCGAAATTTTCTACGACACACTTGACAAGAAATCCGGGGACATTGAGAAATTCGAGCGTGAGAAGGACATCAAGAATTACACTGTCTTAGTTCATGCCCTCAAGAGTGCGGCGCGTTTGGTTGGTGCCCTTGACCTGTCAGAGAATGCGAAGTATCTCGAAGCCTGCGGAGACAAGAACGACATTGAAGAAATCGAGGCCAAGACTCCGGCCTTGTTGTCGCAATACAGGGGATATAAAGAAGTCCTCGCCAAAGTTTTTGGGAAAAAGGACGAACCCGACATGTCACTGCCTGAAATTTCTGTTGCTGACTTGCACGAAATGTACTCGCTGATTAAAGGCTTTGCGGCAGATTTCGACCTGGACAACATCGACAGAATGATAGAGGAAGCAAAGAACTTCAGAGTCCCAGAGTCAGAGCGCGAAAGATTCGAGCAGGTTAAAGAGTGCGTGACTAATGCTGACTGGGGAAAACTTGAAGAATTATTAAACTGATAAAATTTTTAAGGAAGGCTGAGAATATTTATGAGCAAAGTATTATTTATCACAGAAAAAGTGAGCTTTATCTCAGAAGGTATAATCAATCACCTCAAGGCTCAGGATTTCAAAGTTCTTACTGTTAAACCTGACGTTACAGCAATTTCAAATTTCCTCAAAGAAGATAATTCTCAAGAGGAAGAGGGGACGATAGATCCCGAAGTTGCTGCTCTGCTCAGTCAGGAAGGCGAGGAAGGCTCAGAGTCAAGCACAGGTTTACCAGAGAAGAAGGACGATATTCCGAGGATATTTATTCTTTATCTTCAGGGCGAAGACAACTTAATGATTGATGTATTGGGTTACATTCGCGACTTAGTTGAAGACAGGGGAATAAGATTCTTTGTAATCGGAACTCAGGAAGAACTCGACACAGTTATCGGCAAAAAAGCTGATTACGTTGCGGAGAAGTACACGCGTCCCGTTGACCTTCAGGAGCTGATTAAGAGGCTTCAGAAAGAGGGCGAAGCTGTTGACAAGCTCAAGGAGTTCAAGAGTATCTTGATAGTCGATGATGACGCTACTGCATTGAGAAGCATGAAGAATCTTTTATCGTCGCATTACAAGATTCTCGTGGCAAATTCAGGCATGAACGCAATCACGATACTTGCGAAGAACCATGTTGACCTGATTCTGCTTGACTTTGAGATGCCCATAATCAACGGTCCGAAAGTTCTGGAGATGATTCGTTCTGACCCTAACTCGTCGAATATTCCTGTAATGTTCCTGACAGCAAAGGGTGACAAGCGCAGCATTATGGAAGTGTTGAGGTTCAAGCCCGAAAAGTATTTACTTAAGACGATGCTTCCAAAGGACATTATTGACAGCATAGATGAATTTTTCAAAATGAAACGTTAATTTTTCATGAAACACTGCTCTTACCAATAAAACACTCCTTTCTCAAACAAGAGCCTCCTGCTTATAAAAATAAAATTTTACAGGCCGGGGGCTTTTGTTTATTATTGCCATCGTTGCAGCAGCTCTCTTTGTGTGTGATATTATATATATAAGCCACGAAAGGAGTTTGGTGTTCATAATGAAAGTAATTCTAAAATCAGACGTAAATAAACTTGGCAAGGCAGGCTCATTACTTGACGTAAGTGACGGTTATGCGAGGAATTTCCTGCTTCCGAAAAATCTTGCAATCGAGGCAACCCCCGGCAAAATCACAGAATGGAAGGCAGAACAGGCCAGAGCTAAGGCAAAAGACGATAAGAAACACGCAGAGGCCCTTGAAATCCAGAAAAAACTTCAGGGACGTTCGGTCAGTGTAACAGGCAAAGCAGGCGACAACGGCAAATTATTCGGCAGCATAACAGCCGCACAAATTGCAGAGGCCCTTGAAGCTCAGCACGGTCTTAAAGATATTGACAAACGGGACATAAAGCTCGATGAGACAGTCAAGCAGCCCGGTAATTTCAAGTTCTCCCTGAAACTTTATCCGGGAGTTAATGCAGACATGATTTTGTCTGTAAGTGTGGATTAAGTAATAATAATGATGGATCTTAGGGTTCCGCCTAACAGTCCTGAAGCTGAAATGGCAGTGATAGGGGCAGCAATTCTCTCGAAAGAGGCTCTGGGTACTGTTATAGAAATTCTCACGCCTGATGATTTCTATAACCCCCGTAACAGGGCAGCCTTTGCGACTTTACTGAGCATGTACTCTGATGACAAGCCAGTTG
Organism: Synergistaceae bacterium; assembly: GCA_017446645.1. GTDB lineage: Bacteria > Synergistota > Synergistia > Synergistales > Aminobacteriaceae > JAFUXM01. Next base: position 4,342 of record JAFSQO010000143.1, read on the forward strand.
ATGCCCTCACTGTATCCGAAGAATTCAAGTCCAGGGGAATTTACGAGAGACTGGGGGGACAGCCCTATCTTGCGGAGTTAATAGCTTACGTATCGACAACGGCTAATGCTGGCTATCATGCTGAAATCGTAAAAGAGCGTGCAATAAAGCGCAGGTTAATTCATGTCGGCAATCAAATCATAAATCTTGCCTATAACGAAGAGAAGGACAGCAGGGAAATCATCGAAGAGGCCGAAAAATTAATCTTTGAAGCTGCCCAGAATAAAAGCACGTCAGAATTTCATCATGTCGGGGAGCTTTTGGGGCCTACATTTGACGGAATTCAGAAGCGCATTCAGGAGTCAGGCAGCAAATATACGGGTTATGCTTCGGGCTTTGAGGACCTTGATAATATTACAGGGGGGTTTCAGCCGGGGAGCCTTAATATTATCGCTGCAAGGCCGTCAATGGGAAAGACTGCGCTTGCTGTAACTATTGCCCAATTTGGAGGAGAAGGCGCAAATCGTCCTGTCCTGATATTCAGCGTTGAAATGTCTGCCGAACAGCTGGTTTTGAGAATGCTTGCCGCTGAGTCAAACATAGACCTGTCGAGCATTTTCAGGGGTACGATGGGGCGAGAGACTTTTAACGGACTTGCCAATGCCGGAGGAGTTCTGAGCCAGAAGAATATTTACATAAACGATGACTCAACCCTGACGACAATGGACTTCAGAACGAGATGCAGGAGATTCAAGACAAAGCACCCTGACCTTGCACTTGTTATCGTGGACTATTTACAGCTTATGACGACAAACGCATCAAGGCAAGGCGACAACAGACAGCAGGAAGTTGCTGACATTTCACGAACCCTGAAGGCTACAGCAAGGGAGTTAGACTGCCCGGTGATAGCACTCTCGCAATTATCCCGTGAAACTGAGAAACGTAACGAGAAAAAGCCGCAACTCTCGGACTTACGGGACTCCGGAGCAATTGAACAAGACGCTGACACAGTAATTCTTATATTCAGGGGCGATTATTACGGGGACAACGAGCAAAACCCGGACACTCACAGCACCGCAGAAATCAAGGTGGCCAAGAACAGGAACGGAGGGACGGGAACCTGCAAATTGACCTTCCAGAGAGAAATAACCCGCTTTGTAGGCTACATGGGCGAGCCTGGAAATTAGTCTTCATTCAGTGCGCAAGGCTACGATAGGGTCAAGGTTGCTTGCTTTCCATGCAGGCCAGAACCCGAATAAAACCCCTACAAAGCCGGAAAATCCAGCCGCTATGACTATCGAGTGAATTGAGACAACAGCAGGCCAATTAGCAAAATGTTCGACTAAACTGGATACGCCTATGCCGCAGCCTATGCCGATAGCACCGCCAAGCAGTGAAAGCACTATGGCTTCGGTCAAAAATTGAATTCTTACGTTTGAGGGACGTGCGCCGACTGCCATACGGATACCGATTTCACGGGTTCGTTCACTGACTGAGACCAGCATTATGTTCATTATGCCTATACCGCCGACTAAGAGCGAGATTGAGGCAACTGCACCGAGCAGCATACTCATGACGTTCGCTGTGTTTGTAGCGTTTTCCTGGACTTCGGTTAAATTCCTGACCATGAAGTCATTTCCTACGCCTTCGGTTAATTTATGACGCTGTCTCAGGATCGAAACGATTTCGCTTTGTGCTGCTTCGATTGAGTTCTTGTCTTTTGCCTGAACGTTTATGCGTCTCACCGTGTCAACCCTTGCGCCTCCTCTTGAGAGCCTGCGCTGTGCTGTAGTTATGGGAACGAGAATAAAATCGTCCTGGTCCTGTCCCCATGAGTTTGCGCCTTTTTTCGTTGTCATTCCTACGACTTTGAAGGGTATGCTTCTGACTCTGATTACTGAGTCAATAGGATCTGAGTAGCCGAATAATTCTTTTGCTACGGTTTGGCCGATTACGCAGACTTTGGCCGCGCTTCTTACGTCCTGTTCTGTGAACATTGCGCCGCTTTCCATTGTCCAGTTGCGGACCTGCAATATATCCGGAGTGCTGCCGGTTACGCTGGTGTTCCAGTTTGAATTCCCGTAAATAATCTGAGCCGAGGCATTTGATTCCGGTGCTGTACAAGCTATCGAGAAGCCTTCGGAGGCAAGAGCATATGAGTCATCAAGAGTCAGACTTTCCCCTGAACCTGCTGCTCCTCTTGCTCCTGTTGAAGAATTTGGAGGTGCGGGCATTACTATAATCAGATTCTGGCCGAAACTTGCGACCATAGATTCAATTTGCTGAGAAGCTCCGTTGCCTATTGCTACCATTGTGATAACGGCTCCGACACCGATTATTATTCCAAGCATGGTCAAAAGTGAGCGCGTTCTGTTGCCAAGAAGTGAGCGCAATGCAGTCCTTATGATTTCCATGATTGATTAGAAATTTCACTTCACTTTCAATGCAAAACTTTATGAATTATATTATAAAACGCGTTTGCTTTATTTGGCTATTTTTTTTGCTATAATTCATTAATCTTAATTATTTGCTATTTTTTATTTTTATGAAGGAGGAATTTTTTTCAATCATGGAAGCAGTCTACAAAACTTACAAACCGGCATGGAGAAGCTTTTACGGGGCTATTCTCTTAATGATATTAATTCTCGTCCTCGCAGGCGTTGTTCACTACTTCAAGCCCGACTATGCAAAATGGACCTGGATTACGGCCGTTGCTGTTGACTTCGTTATCTTTATCTGGATATCCGTCAAGCGTTTGACTATGTCGTTGATACTCCGGGATGACCCTGACAAGCCAGAAAATCAGGAAATAGCTTTTGTTGTCAATAATCCCTTCAAGCCGTTCAGCTCGGACTTCAGACAGTCAATCGAGATCGGTCTCGCTGAAATTGTTGACATCAGGGTAAATCAGACGATGATGCAGACCCTTATGAATATCGGTGACGTTATAATCACATCATCAGGGACCAGCGGGCAGGAGATTTTCGCTCACAACATTCCGGACCCCCTTGCGGTCAGGGACGAGATTCAGAAGCACAAGAGAAGGCATTCAGCGGCTTAATGGCAAACCTCACCCCCGCCTTTGAGAAGTAAGACCCCCTCGCCACAAGTGGCCCTCTCCCCCTTTACAGGGGGCGGAGTCTCGCAAGTCCTTTCTGTGAAGGGGGGTTACTCTTTTCTGTTGAGGCAAGACTTCAGGATTCTCATCATTTCCTGACTCTTGAAGGGTTTGGGTAAATAGTCATCAAATCCGTATGAGATATACTCGGCTCTTGCATTGGCTCCTGCGTTGGCTGTGAGGGCGATGAACTTTGTATTTTCAGCGTGTTTCTTTGCGTGATTAAGTGTCTCAATCCCGTCCATTCCGGGCATTTTGTGGTCAAGGAAGACGACATCATAGTGTCCGGCTTTAATTTTATCCAGGGCATCTTCGCCGCTCTCTGAAGTGTCGATTTTTGCCTCCGTGTTCTTGAGCATTCCTTTTGCTACGACTAAGTTTACAGGGGTATCATCTACTATTAATATCTTTGCATCGGGCCATATTTCGGGTTCTGATTCTTTTTCTGACTCGATAGCTTTTGCCTTCTCGTTCATGTTCATGAAGTAGTCATATTCTTGAATCGTGTAGTGTTCTCCCTGAGCGATTTTCTGGGGAATGGTTACAGTGAATTCAGTGCCTTCTCCGTAGGTGCTTTTGACTTCGATTATGCCATTCATGATATTTACTATGTTGCGGACGAGGTTCAGGCCAAGTCCTGCGCCCATTATGTGACGTGTTTCGAGGACATTAGCGCGTTCAAAGGGTTCAAAGATTTTGCCGAGTTCTTCGGGTTTCATGCCTATGCCTGTATCTTTTACGGTGAATACGAGTTTTATGTTGCTGTCATGTCTCTCGCCTGTAACACTCAGGGTTATGCTGCCTGTCTGGGTGTACTTTGCGGCGTTGTCGAGCAAGTTAGTCAGGACCTGCTTTAATCTCAGGGAGTCGCCGAAAAGGTGTTCACTCAGGTTTTTATCGGCATTCAGGACGAATCGCGTTTTATTCTTGAGTCTGTCAGCTACAAAGCTCTCGCAGTCCTTGAGCAATTCCCACAGGTGATAATTTGCCTCAAAAAGATCCATTTTGCCTGCTTCTATCTTAGAGATGTCAAGGATATTATTCACCAGATTCAGCAAGTATTCGCCTGCGATTTTCATGGCCTGTGCGGCGTTGAGTGTTTCTTTATCCGGGTTCTCGTTGAGGATCATCTCGTTAATTCCCAGAATTGCGTTCATTGGTGTTCTTATTTCGTGTGATGTGCTTGCCAAGAAATTGCTTTTGGCCTTATTAGCTATATTTGCCTGCACAATCGAGGCTTCTGTGCGGACTCTGGCCTGTTCTGTCTCTTTATGGGCTGCGATTAAGAGCTTGTATGTCGGTGCTTCCATATAAAAGAACGTGAACAGCAGCATAATCGTAGAAACTGTATACACAAGGGGGATAGTCTGCTCGAATATGTACTGGATTACGAAGGCATCGATTAATAAGAGAAAGAGCAGATTCATGACGAGGAACTGGCCGTTACCGTAATATTTCTGGAATATCAGCTGAAGGACGAAACCCTCAAGGGCGAAGAATACGGCGAAACCGGGGCAAAATATCATGTACATGCTGTCAATCGGGTTAAAGATAAATATGCAGGCCAGGCTGATGAACATGAGGGCGAAATTCACATCTTTGAACGTCTGAGTAAGCCTTCCGGTGTATGAAGCTACGTAACACATCAGGCAATAGGCATTTATGTTTACGAGGGCGTAAAATATTTTTGTGAACAGGATTTCATGAGAAAGTGCGGGGAAAATCCTGGAAATACCTTCCATAAGGGCAGATATAAGCGTTGAGAAGACCAGCAGAAGGAAACGCCGGTTAATTTCGTTCTTTGTGGACATTCGGCCAGCAAGAAATGCAGCCATCACAATGAGGAACGGCAGCACAGAAAACTCTATAAAAGTATCGTCAGTTAAGTAATGCATAAAAATTCAAGGCTCCTTAATTATTAATTACACAAGTGAAGACTAGTATAGCATTGCATTCTAAATTCTTTCAGCGTGATATAATTCACAGCAACAAATTGCCATTAGACAGACATAATGAATATAATAATTATAAATCATAATAAATATAATAAATGAAAGGCCCGGTAACATGCTATTCTTTAACTTTGACTTAGATGAAGCGCATCTAAACAGAAGGCTCACCCCGTTGAACGTGTGGTCGCTTGCATTTGGCTGCGTGATTGGTTGGAGTGCTTTTGTTATGCCTGGTAATCTCTTTCTGAGAAGTGCGGGGCCTCTTGGTACTCTGATAGCTATGCAGATTGCTGCATTCGTAATGCTTATAATCTCGTACAGTTATAGTTATATGATAAAAAAATTTCCGTTGACTGGCGGAGAGTTCATTTATGCGGAGAGGTCTTTCGGGGTTCATCACGGATTTATATGTGCGTGGTTCCTGAGTCTCTCGTATCTTTCTGTAATCCCGTTAAATGCTACGGCTCTGAATTTAATTCTGCGTGCGCTCTTCGGTGATGTCTTTCGGTTCGGACTTCACTATAACGTTGCGGGCTATGAAGTCTACACGGGGGAGATACTTGTTGCTGTCAGTGCATTGACTATCTTTGCATTTATTGATTCTCTGGGTGTTCAGTTCACTGGGCAATTGCAGACTTTATTCGTCATGATATTACTGGGGGGCATCTTGATAGTTATAGCAGGTGCAGTTTTCAGTCCGGAGGCTACGACTGAGAATATGCAGCCGATGTTCCGCAATGAGACTGCATTCTTCACAAAGGGAATTATCGCACAGATTATCGCGGTTTACGTCACTGGGCCTCAGTCATTCGTAGGCTTTGACACTGTGCCGCAGTTAATGGAAGAGTCTGACTTCTCGCCCGAAAGCACAAAAATCGTCATGGATACGAGTATTTTATGCGGTGCATTTGTCTATATAGCGTTGACATTTCTGGCGGCTTCAGTCGTCCCTGCTGGCTATGTGAACTGGGTTCATTATATCGACAGTTTGGGGGAGCTTTCAGGTGTTGAGGCTATACCTACGTTAAACGCTGCCAAAACAGTAATGGGTACGGCGGGACTGTGTTTTATATCTGCGTCTGTGCTGACTGCTATGTTCACGGGAATTATAGGCTTTTACACGGCTACGAGCAGGCTTCTTTATGCTATGTCGCGTGAAAAAATGCTGCCCTCATGGTTCAGTGAGCTTAGTAAGAACAGTGTACCAGTTAATGCCGGAATTTTCTGCGCTGTTGTCTCAGGGATAACATGCTTATTCGGACGTGCTGTGATGGGCTGGGTTTTCGATATGGCTTCGATAGGTGCATCGATAGGGTTTGCGTACACTTCGATTTCAGCATGTAAGTATGCATTGAAAGAAAAGCGTGTTGATATAATAATTTTCGGGGCATTGGGCTTTATTCTTTCTCTCTCAATGGGAGTGCTTCTTCTTGTGCCTATTCCGGGCCTGAATGTTTCGCTTTCTAAAGAGTCATATATTTTATTAGTAATCTGGACGTTAATGGGCTTAGTGTTTTATTTTAACAACAAGAGAGGCAATAAATACAAATCATGAAAGTCGGACGCAAAGACCATCTGCAAAAGGGGCTGAGTGTATTAAGTGCGTGGTCAATGGCATTTGGCTGCATAGTAGGCTCAGGGGCGTTCATAATGCCCGGCAGGAATTTTCTGCGGAAGGCCGGCCCAATGGGAGCGTTGGCGGCTATGGAGGCTGCGGCGTTCATAATGCTGATAATCTCATACAGTTATGATTATATGATTCGCAAATTTCCGGTTTCAGGCGGTCAGTTTATTTATGCAAAAAAGGCATTCGGTGTAGTTCACGGGTTTATCTGTGCGTGGTTTCTGTGTCTGTGCTATATAACATTGATACCTATAAATGCTACGGCATTCAGCATAATATTTCGGGCATTATCCGGGAATATTTTGCAGTTCGGGCATATTTACACGTTTGTCGGCTATGATATTTACGTTGGTGAATTAATCTTTGCTGTTGCTGTTCTTGTCTCTATGGCATTAATCAGCGCAATGGGTTCTGGTTCAGCGGGCAGAATTCAGACTTTGCTAGTAATTATAATGCTTTTGGGTGTATTCATAAATCTTTGGGGTATAATCAGAAGTCCGGCTGTGAATTCGAGTGATTTGCTGCCGATGTTCTACCCGTTAAAAGATTCAGGCTCGATAATGGGCTATGTAGGCCAAATAATGTCAGTCATGATACTTGCTCCGTGGGCATATGTAGGCTTTGATGTTGTGCCGCTTCTCACTGAAGAGTCAGATTTTCCGCGTGAGAGCATAAAGCCAATCATGGATACGACTATATTATCAGGCTGTGCTGTGTATATAATCATGATTTTCATTGCTGCATGGGGAAAGCCTGCGAGATATGCCAGCTGGGTTAGTTATGTGCGTGTTGTGCAGGACCTTGAGGGTGTAGAGGGTATTGCAACGTTTTCGGCAGCTAATAAAGTGCTTGGCAGTACGGGGGTTCTTGTTATGTCTCTGAGTGCTATGATGGCTATGCTGACGTGCATTCTAGGATTTTACACTGCAGCCGGAAGATTATTATACTCAATGGCTCGTGACAGGTTAATACCCTCATGGTTCATGAAATTAAATCATAACGGGGTGCCGTATAATTCTTTAATATTCTGCATGGCTGTATCATTTTTTGCACCGTTCATCGGCAGGACTGCGATGGGCTGGCTTGTTGACATTTCATCAATCGGCGGAGCTGTGGGGATGGCTTACACATCGCTTGCGTCTGTGAAATTTGCCTTCAGTGAGGGTCGCAATGACATGATTATATTCGGTTCTGCGGGGTTTATTTTCTCGGTGATATTTGCCGTGATGCTTTTAATTCCGTTCTGGCGCGAGTATGCCCTTCAGTGGCCGTCATATTTGCTGCTCTTTATCTGGGTGATTCTGGGAGGGGTGTTATTCTGTGTCAGGAGGTTCAGAATCAGGAATAAAATACGGGAAATCAGGAGGACAAAAGGATTCTTGTCAAAGTAAGTGAAGTGGAGCTGAGGAGATTCGAACTCCCGGCCTCGACAATGCGAATGTCGCGCGCTCCCAACTGCGCTACAGCCCCAAAGACGCAAGATATTTTATTCCCGAAAAATGTTCTTGTCAACGTAATTGATAAATATAAATGCGAGTGAATTTTATTTTTGTTCAGGAGGAAAAATTTTTTATGAGGACTATTCGCAGGTTAATCATGTTAGTATTAACTCTCTCATTAACAACAACGCCGCTATATGCTGCTTCTGAGTCTGGGAACGTCATGAAAGTATCTTCGCTGCCTTCATACCAGTGGCAGAAGACCGCAAGTTTCCCGAATTGGCTTGGCCGAGTTGATGATACCCTTGCAGTCAACAGTATTATAGGCTTTCACTTCTGGCACTCTCAGGGAGAAATCTATCTCAGGCTTTCAGAAGGCGTTAAAAGTTTCGACATGTTCATCAACGGCAAAAGGGTCAACACCTCAGCAATGAATACTGCAGGGGTTTACGCTCTGGACATTTCGGGCTATACGATTGACGGAATTAACAGCCTGCAAATTTCCAACATAAATATAGACAAGAAAAACGCAATAAGTGTATTTATTCCATATCCTGTAATTCTCAGGGGCGATCTCGAAAATTCAGGGATAAGACCTGAGACACTTGCAATGATTTCGGACATAATTGCGTCAGATACGGCGAACGGCTTCCCAAGTGCACAGCTCGCAGTAATCCGCAACGGGAGGCTCGTATACTCGAATTCATGGGGAAATAATATAGATACTAATACCCTTTATGATCTCGCCTCAGTCAGCAAAGTTTTCGGAGTAAATTACGCGATTCAAAAACTCGTGAGCGAAAAGAAACTCGACATTGACACGAAGATAATTAACATTTTGGGCAATGAGTTCGCCAATGACACTATAACGATAAATTATAAAGGCTCTAAGGCTCCGGACATTAAGACCATGAAAAGCTGGAAGGCATCAATAACTATCAGGGATATTATGTGCCATCGTGCAGGGTTTCCTGCTGAAATTTACTATCATGACAAGAATTATGATATTGCACAGTTAAAGCATAATGAGAAGGCAAATAACACATTATACACAGGCATTGACGGA
>JAFSQO010000144.1 GCA_017446645.1 Synergistaceae bacterium
CAAGAATACAGCAGCAAGACGCAAGGCACTCATGGCCAGACACATGAAAGCAATGAATGCATAACAAAAAATAAGCTCCCTCTGGAAAAATAATACCGGAGGGAGTTTTTTCGCTTGTACCATGCCTCATTTTTTCATGAGTTCAGAGCCAATCCTCCAAGCATCAGCGATTTTGCTGCCCGTTGAGTAATAAGCGTTATTAAACTGGTCGAACATTACGGCGTGTAATTTCCCTGCGTCGACTTTGCCCTTCTCGTCCAAGACCTTCTCGTCAGCCAGGACATTCACAATCGTACCGGTTACCTTGACTTCACCGAATGAGTCGCGGATTTCCTCGACCTTGCACTCCATAGTCACGGGAAATTCTTCGATTACTGGCGCGTCAACGTGAGCACTCTTTACAGCGTGAAAGCCTGTACGCTCAAACTTGTCGGTCATGACATTGCCTGAAGCAGTACCAAAGAAGTCTGCCTCTTTGAGGTGTTCCTCGTCAGCAAGTGCTACAGTGAAAGCCTTACGGGCACGGATATTCTTGAGAGTCTTGCGATCCGTTGCTAAGTTCAGTGCGATCTTGTCCATAGCGCAGATATTGCCCCAAGCTACATTCATTACGTCGACTTTGCCGTCCTCACCGTATGTAGCAACCATTAAGACCGGCATAGGAAACACTGCTGGAAGTGAGCCTAAATCTTTTTTCATTATGATAAATGCCTTTCTTTCTTAATTTTTATCTTATCTCATTCTTGCTTTTATTATTGCATACTTGTCAAGCAAACTCTAAAGTCCCATATCGAATAAATTATCGATTAATTGCTGCTTGAACTGGTCAGCCGGTGAGTCATCCTCTGGGTCATGGTTGCCGGGACCTACTGGGAATTTCAGCTGTAACTTGAATTTCTGCTCTGAACGCTGGGTTTCATCGTTCTTGTTAAGCAAATTTATTGGCAGGAAGTCCTCAATAGGCTTCGTAACCTTCAGGTCAAGGAACTGCAAATTATCCCATGAGTTAGCGAGCCTGAATGATACATTCTGAAAGTCCCTGCGTTTGACTCCCAGCATTCGCCCCGCTGCATCACGCAGGAAGTGTGTCGAACCCGCAAGTCCTCCCGCCATGTACTGAAAGACTCCTTTCATTGCCCCCAAGAAGCGGTCAAGTATCTTGAGGTCAAATCTTCCGTCAAAGTTGAGATTTAAGCCTTTGCCTGGAATTCCCATTGCACCGTTTATAGCAACATAACGGTATAGAGGCTCGTTCTTGTCGGCCCGTGCTCCTGTGCCGGGATTCAGGAATAAATCCCTGCCGTTCCAGAAAAATGAACCTGAAATTTTCTCAAAAGTAATTTTCTTTGTCGGTGATACCTTGTTGATTACTGCCATCTTGTGAATATGACCGGAGCTTGTCGAGAATTTCCCGTTAGCAAAACTCGTCGGCATCGTTCCTAGAGTGCCTTTTGCTGTAATATCTGCGTCAACTGTGCCGATTATCTCGCCCTCTGGCAAAAACGGTTGTGCCAGCTTTCCAAAATCCAAATGAGCAACGTTGACCTTGCCGTTCCATGAATTTTTCTTAGTGTCAAGTTCAAAGCCTGAATTTATATCGCCGTTATTGATTACTGCAGTGCCCTTCTTCATGATTAACTTACCGGACGAAATATTATACACGATTGGCAGTGAAATCTTGTTTATGCTCACTTTGTCAATCACTTTTACTAATGGCGAACTCACATTTATATTTATCGGCGAGAAGCTTGAAAAATCGCTCTTAACGCTTCCGTTGACCTTAACAGTTGCTGCTCCCTTCACAATTCCCGTCATTGAAGGGGTCTGAACTTCGATAGCATTGTTTAAATCAAGCGGCTTGGTTCTGACATCATAGACGTAGCTGTTATTTCGCTGCAGAACATCGATATCTACTTCGGGCTTGAAGTTCTTTGCACGTAATTTTGCGTTAATAACGTAATGATTCTCTTCTGGTGCCCTGAGTTTCAATGCTATATCATCAACCCTGATTATCCCGTAGTAAATCGGCTCTGATAATTTTATCTGTGCCACTGGCTGCGCAAGGGTTCCGTTCACTGTAATATTTCCCCTGATTTCGCCAGTAACAGGAGGCTTTTCCATGAATTGGGCGAGCAATGACTTTAACTCAAGATTCCTGACGTTAGCGTTAATGTTGAGACTGCTCTTCATGAAGTTTCTGGGATTTATCGACATTGAGCCGTTCCCGTTTATGTTTGCGTTATTTATCTTGGCCTGAAGTTTCCTGACTGTTACGCGACTCATGTTCCCGCTGGCTTCGAGTGTTGCGCTGGGCATATTTACGAGTTTCCCGGCCTTGAAATTATCGACATACAAGTTTGCGTTGACCGTTGCTGTGTTCAAAGCTCCCTTCACGTTGACACCGCCCCTGACTTTGCCTGATATTGGCATGGATTTATCCTGAAGGCTGAACGTCTTTAACACTTCTGCTATATTTACGCCCTGTGTTGAAGCATGAATGTCAAGCGTAGGGTTAGCTGCGTTGCTGATGTTCACAGTGCCCCCGAAAGCCAGATTGCCGCCCGGTAAAGAGCCTCTTGCATTCGGGATTGTCAGGACGTTATTCGCAAAGTGAACCGGTAAATCAAGGTTGCCGAGCCTTATACCTGAGTAACCTGCGTTAGTTGCCTTAATCTCTGCATTGGCCTTGATTGTCTTTGTGTCAGTATATTTTCCTGAAGCTCCGGCTTTAATATTAAATGCCCCCGTTAAATCTTTGAGTTCAGGGATTGCCTTAGGGTCAAAGTTTTCCGTATGAGCATTGAATTCAAAGACGCTGCTCTTGAGATTGACGTTGCCGGATGCCTTTAGTAACCCCTTGCCCATGTTGAGGGTCAGGTGTTCGAGTTCGGCATTAGAGTGGTTGAAGTCATAAATTACGTCAGCAAGCAAGTTCGTTATAGCCATTCCATATGCTCCGAGCTTGTCTGATTTAATATTCGTCTTAATGTTCAGGTTCGAGGGTATCACGGTTCGGGTCGTGATTTTGCCGTTAGCGTTCTTAACTGCCTTTGCTGCGTCCGGGAAAGTACGCAAAAGGGTTGGCACGTCAAGATTTACGATAGAGATAACTGCACTGGGTTTCATGTCAGAGTCAACTTCACCCCTAGCAAATAACTTGCCGCCGAATATTTTGCCGTTTAACGCAATTTTGGGAGCAGTTTTCGGTGCGAGCTTTGCATGAGCCTCAAGTGCCTGCAATATATTTATTCCTGCCGCTGAAATCGAGGGTATTGCCGCCTCAATGTCTGCACGGGTATTAGCAAGGACATCATCGTTAATCAAGGTGTCAACGTCAAACTTGATGTTACCGCCTTCACCCTTTAATTTAGCCTCTGGTGCGAAGATTTTGCCTATCTCGTTAAGTGAAATGTTGTTTGCCTCACCGTCTGCCTTAATCTTGAGTGAGTTCACGTTAGCCGATGCATTGAGCTTTAGTGAAGCAGCCTGAGTCTTCAGAGATGCCCCTTCAAGCGAGAAATTTTCTGAACCGTCCCACTTAAACGGGAGCCTGAAGTTTAACGGAATGTCCATGATACTGGCACGAGGCATTGAGAGAACGCCGGAAGCTGTGATTGCGTTGTTGTTGTCCTGAACGAAAAATTTACCGTCAATTCGTCCTGAAGCCTTGAAGTCTTCGCGCTCAATAGGGGCAAAACTCATCAACTCCTCAAGAGATAAAGCCGTCAGGAATAATTTTGCGTCAAGGGGATTCAAGGCAGCTGCTAACTTCCCTGTGCCTTTGCCTATGACCAAATCAGACTTCGCGATTTCGAGCTTGTTTATATCTACAATAGCATTTGCCTTCAATGGGAGTGTCTTATCGAGTGAAATTATTTTTGCGTCGAGAATTAACCCTCCTGCTTCATTCAGTGATAATTCACCAAGAGCAAGATCAGCGTAGGGCGTTGTTATGTTCACGTCCTCAATCATGACTCTAAAGGGTTTAAGAGTGAATTCTAACGGTTCGGATTTACTTGTTTCGTCAACAGTTTTGTCACCTGCGAGTTTTGCAGCATGTTCAGCTACAGCGATTAATTTATTCATGTCGGATTTAATGCCTCTGACAGCAATATCCTTCACAAATGGCAGTCCGTGAAGGCCGTCAAGCACTGATTCCCAGTCCGGCGACACCCTTGCAAAGTC
>JAFSQO010000145.1 GCA_017446645.1 Synergistaceae bacterium
AAGAATTTATTGTGTAAAGAAAATATTTATAACGTGTTCTTGGCTTACTTGTTGCTTACGTTAAAGAAGAAATTAATTTCTCTTGCAAACGGTACGACATTTTTGGAACTGTCAAAGCAAAATTTAACTGACGTTGAAATTTCCCTCCCTCCCCTCGATGAGCAGCAAGCCATAGCCGAAACACTCACAGCATTCGATGACGAGATCGCCTCACTCGAAGCCGAACGCTCTAAAATAATCCAGATTAGGGACGGAGCAATGAATGACTTACTAACCGGAAAGGTGAGATTAGTACATCATTAAGCGAAATTCAGTATTAAATCCAATTGACTAAAGTCCGAAATTGTAATATTTTATGCATAATCCAAACGAAGCAAAGAATTCGCATAAATCCTTTAAGGAGGTAACATCTTTAAATGAGTAAGAAACTTGTAGCTGATCTCATAGTTGATTACCTTGAGCGCAGAAAGGTAGAATACATTTTCGGACTCTGCGGTCACACTGTAATCGGAATGCTCGACGCTCTCAACCGCAATCTTGAGAAGGGCGGTAAACTCCGTTACATATCCAACAGGCACGAAGCAGTTGCCTCGACAGCTGCAGACGGCTATGCAAGAGTGACTCACAAAGCCTCGGTAGTAATGTGTCATTTAGGCCCTGGTATCACTAACGTCCTGACTGGTGTAGCAAATGCCGCTTTTGACTCTATCCCCATGGTTGTATTTGCCGGTGACGTTCCCAGTTACTATTACGGCAAGCACCCCCATCAGGAGGTCAACATGCACGGAGATGCTACTCAATACAGGCTGCTCGAACCAGTATGCAAACGCTGCTGGAGAGTCGATGACCCCGAAGCACTCCCTGATATTCTCGATAAGGCTTTCAGGCTGGCAGAATCAGGCCGTCCCGGTCCCGTGTTAATCGATATGCCTATGGATATATGGTCACGCGAGATTGAGGAGGACCTTTTCGCACGCACATACAATGACAGCCACATCACAGTCAAACCTGCACTTGATCCTGAGTGTGCAAAGGCAATCGCAAAGAGGTTAATCGAAGCCAAGTCACCGGTAATTCATGCAGGCGGAGGTATTTTGCTTGCTCAGGCATCGGCAGAACTTGCGGCACTCGCTGAATTCCTTGACATCCCTATTTCACGTACTCTTATGGGACAGGGCTGTGTCAGTGATTTACACCCCCTGATGATTGGCCAGACAGGTTTCTGGGGACTTGCACACACCCATGAATTTACGTTGAATGCCGACGTAATCCTTGCACTTGGCACGCGTTTCGCAGAGGCTGACTCGTCAAGCTGGTATCAGGGCGTAACGTTTGACCCTGCTGTAACGAAATTCCTTCAGATTGACATAGACCCGTCAGAAATCGGCAGAAATTACCCCGTCGAGATCGGAGCAGTTGCGGACCTGAAACTCGCATTAGCTCAGATTTTGGAGGCAGCGAAGGCAATTTGTCCGTCCGGTATCAAGCGCGAAGGTTTACGTGATAAGATCGCGAAGGCCAAGGCAGCATTCAAGGAAGAAGTGAAGGCAATCACCGAAGATTTACGTTTCCCGATGACTCCTCAGAGAATCCTCAAGGACGTAAAGGAAGCTATCCCCGAAGACGCGTTAATCTTCACTGATGTAGGCTGGAACAAGAACGGAGTAGCCCAGCAGTTCACTATTACAATTCCCGGCACAGTTCATCACTCGTCAGGACTTGCAACAATGGGCTTCGGAGCAAGCGCAGTATTAGGCGGCAAGAAGGCAGCTCCCGATAAGATATGCATTGCCCTAATCGGTGACGGCGGTTTCGGAGTTAACCCGACATGTATGGCTACAGCAGTCGAAGAGGGAATAGCCTGTACATGGGTAGTCATGAACAACATGGCATTCGGAACAATCGCAGGACTTGAGAACGCAAATTATCACACCAAATTCGGCACAACGTTCCATACTCCGGACGGTCAGGCATATTCGCCTAACTGGGCAAAAGTCGCTGAAGGTTACGGAGTCGAGGCAATCAGGATTTCTAAGGCTGAAGAGTTCGCCCCTGCAATGAAGAAAGCTATCGAGGCAAACAAGGCAGGCCGTCCTTTCTTAGTCGAGGCAATCATGGAAAATATCGCGGTTCCTACACCTGGCTGCTGGAATATTAACGATATTTACACACCTAGCGAGCTGGTCAAAGAGGGTAAACTTGTCAAGAAGGAAAACGGTAAGTATGTCCCTCCGAGTCATGCAAAATCACACATCACGAAGTAAATATTTTTGAGAGGAGCAAAATTTTTTATCATGGCACATCATGAAGTAACACCTGAAGAAATCGCAATGATCGAAGAAATGGTGCGTAAGGCAAGAGTAGCTGCTGACATAATCGCAACTTACTCACAGGAAAAAGTAGACCGTCTTTGCAGAGCCATCTGTGCAGCGATTTACCCGTTAAAGGTTTGGGGGCCTATCTGCGACGAAGCTGTTGACGAGACAAGACTCGGCGATAAGGTCACAAAACGCAACAAACGCAACAAGTTAAAGTTAATATTACGCGACTGCCTTAGAAATAAGAGCGTAGGCATCATCGAAGAGATCCCCGAAAAAGGTCTCGTGAAGTATGCCAAACCGGTCGGAGTTATTGCAACATTGGTCCCGACAACGAACCCCTGCGTAACCCCTGCAGGTCAGGCGATTTATGCAGTCAAA
Source organism: Synergistaceae bacterium (assembly GCA_017446645.1). Classification (GTDB taxonomy): domain Bacteria; phylum Synergistota; class Synergistia; order Synergistales; family Aminobacteriaceae; genus JAFUXM01. Next base: position 2,700 of record JAFSQO010000145.1, read on the forward strand.
GCCCGTGACGTTCTCATCTGCTCGCCTCATCCCAGAGCAAAGAAGACTACGTGCAAGACAGTAAACATAATCCGTGACGTTCTTGTCCGTGAGGGTGCCCCTGCTGATATTATTCAGGTAATCGAGGAGCCTAGCATCACGTTGACTCAGGAGTTAATGAAGCGCGTTGACTTAATCATTGCAACCGGCGGCCGTCCAATGGTCAAAGCAGCATACTCAGCGGGAGTCCCTGCTTACGGTTCAGGTGCAGGAAACTCTACAGTAATCGTTGACAACACTGCTAACACGAAAGAGCGTGCTTACGAGGCAGCCACTAACACGAGAATTTCAAAGTGTGCGGACTTTGGTTCAGGCTGTTCATGTGACGGCAACTTAATCGTTCACGAGTCAGTCTATGATGATTTCGTTGAGGGCTTAGTCAAAGAAGGCGCGTATATCCCGACTTGGGAAGAAGCTGAGAAGATTAAGCGCGTAATGTGGGACGAGACAGGCCACAGACTTCCGGATACAGTCGCAATCAGTGCGCAGGCCCTTGCAGAGAAAGCAGGCTTCACAATCCCCGCAGACCGCAAGTTTATCGCAGTCCCCAACAACGGACAGCCCGAAGGATTTACGATTAATAATGCAGAAGACATCGCGAAGTGCATTGGCAAGGAGCATTTCTTCTCAACCGAGAAACTCACAACCCTCTTGACTCTGTTCAAGTACGGCGGAGAGTTCCAGACAGCATTAGACATCATGCTCACGATCTTCGACAAGTCCGGCGGTAAAGGACATTCATGCGGACTTTACTCATTCAATGACGACCACATCAACAGGCTCGGAATGTGTGCACCTGTATCACGCTGCATGATTCGCCAGCCTAATAACCGCGGCAACGCAGGCTCTGCAACGAACGGAATGCCTCCGACTAACTCAATGGGCTGCGGAACCTGGGGCGGTAACATCGTCAGCGAGAACATCACCCTGAAGCACTACATGAACACGACATGGGTGGCGCGTCCTATCCCGGAGGATATGCCTTCACTTAAGGAATTATTCGGCGAGTTCTACCAGGACGGCATGGACGAAGAATAAATAACACTGAATAGAGATAACGGCAGGTCTTGTGTAAAAGCAAGGTCTGCTGTTTCATTATGCGTTATAATTCATGAGAAAGAAATTTTTAATCAGGAGTGAAAAAAATTTTCATGGATTACGCGAAAGAATCATTAAGGCTTCATGAACAGTGGCAGGGAAAAATCGAGGTCATCTCAACCGTCCCTGTCGCTTCTCGTGAAGACCTGTCGCTTGCATATACCCCCGGCGTTGCCCAGCCTTGTCTTGAAATTCAGAAGGACATTAACAAGAGCTACACACTAACACGCAGGCATAATTTGTGTCTTGTCGTAACTGACGGGAGCGCAGTTCTTGGTCTCGGTGATATTGGCCCGGAAGCCGGTATGCCCGTCATGGAAGGCAAATGCGTGTTATTCAAGGCGTTCGGCGGAGTCGATGCTTTCCCCTTATGCGTCAAGACTAAGGACGTTGACGAATTCGTGCAGACCGTCTATAACATTTCAGGCTCATTCGGAGGCATTAACTTAGAGGACATTGCAGCACCGCGATGCTTTGAAATCGAGCGTAAACTCAAGGAGAAGTGCGACATTCCCATTTTCCACGATGACCAGCACGGTACAGCAGTAATTACCCTTGCAGGACTGACTAACGCCTTGAAAGTAGTGGACAAGAAACTTGACGAGATAAAAATTGCAGTCAACGGTGCAGGAGCAGCAGCCATAGCAGTCACGAAATTATTACTCTCAGCAGGGGCAAAGAATATAATTCTATGCGACAGAACAGGCATTATCTACAAAGGCCGCGATAAGGGCATGAACTGGATCAAGAACGAAATGGCCGAAGTCACTAACCCTGAAGGACTGAAAGGCACTCTAGCTGACTCGATTAAGGGTGCCGATGTCTTTATCGGAGTATCTGCTCCCGGTTCAGTTACTCAGGATATGGTCCGCTCAATGGCACGAGATCCGATTATATTTGCCTGTGCAAATCCAACGCCCGAAATTTTCCCGGACGATGCAAAGGCTGCCGGAGCAAAGATAATTTCTACAGGACGCAGCGATTATCCCAACCAGATTAATAATGTCCTGGCATTTCCCGGAATTTTCAGGGGAGCCTTTGATGTCAGAGCCAGCGATATTAATGAGGCAATGAAGGTAGCAGCTTCTCACGCATTGGCAGAACTCGTTGAGCCAAGCAAATTAGGCCCCGACTATATTATCCCCGCAGCGTTTGACCCCAGAGTCGGCCCGGCAGTCTCTAAAGCAGTTGCTGAAGCTGCACGCAAATCAGGCGTAGCGAGGTTAAATTAACATGACAGAAAGTTTTTACGCAGCATTAAGAGTCGTAGTTCCAATGATTATCTTGATGGCCATCGGAGCATTCGTCAGGGTCAAAGGCATAATCACCCGTCCTGCAATGAAGGAGTATGACAGGCTGATATTCTGGATTTTCATGCCTACTCTATTATTCAAGAATATTTACGATATGGACTTCTCACAGGGCTTTGCAGTGAAAGAAATGCTCTTTGTTGCAGTCTGTCTTGTCGTGCTATTCGTGTTGGCCTATTTCATACCCAGAATTTTCGTGAAAGACGGCAACAAATCAGTCGTAATCGCCCAGGCAGTCGGACGCGGCAATTATATTTTGTTCGGTGTAGTCGTCGCTGAAGCATTATTCGGTGAAGGCCATGCAGGAATGGTCGTAATGCTAGGGGTTTTGGTAGTTCCTGCGATAAATACATATGCAGCAATAATTCTTGAGCTTAACAGGTCAGGTAAAGCCAGCCCAGTAAAATTATTTCTCGCAATTCTCAAGAATCCCATGATAATCGGTGCAATCCTAGCATTTATCTTTAAGGCTCTGAACATAATCATCCCTGCTCCAGTATGGTCTGCCGTCAGGAGTATAGCGAACTCTACGACTACAATTAGCTTTATCTCGTTAGGCGTAGGGTTAGACATGGCAAAAGCTCAGTCCGATAAAATGCCTTTAATTCTCGGAACTGTATTAAGGCTTATAGTAGTGCCGTTAGTGTTCATGCCGTTGTCAATTCTCGCAGGTTTCAGGGGTGAGAGTTTATGCGCTATGATGGTCATCTTTGCTGCCCCTGCTGCTGTAGCTTCGTATCCAATGGCGGTAGCTATGGGAGCTGACGGACAGTTAGCCGGGCAATTAGTTTGCACTACGACCGTGTTATCTGTATTTACGATATTTGCCTGGACGTTTATATTGCGAACTATGGGGTTGATGTAGGACATGAGACTTGATAAATTTTTGAAACTCGCAAGACTGGTAAAGCGCAGAACAGTCGCCCAAGAAATGATAGAGTTAGGGGCTGTCAGGCTCGAAGGCAGGGAATGCAAGCCCTCAAGTGAAGTCCGTGAGGGTAATATCATCGAAATTGCATACATAAACAGGGTTCTGAAGGTGAAAGTTTTGTGTGCAGACGAGGCAGTATTAAAGCGTCCTAAAGTGATTTCATGGGAGCAGCTTGAAGAGAGACAAGTTAAACCTGACGAAAAAGCGTTTTGACGTTATAATTATATAATTGTGCTGTATGTGTGTGAAAAATTTGTAAGATTTAATCAGGAGGTAATTTTTTATGGCATTAATAGTTGGTGTTCACGGTCGTGAAATTCTTGACTCCAGAGGCAACCCCACAGTAGAAGTTGATGTCCAGCTTGAGGACGGTTCATTCGGAAGAGCAGCAGTTCCTTCAGGAGCTTCGACAGGTGTTCATGAGGCATTAGAGCTTCGCGACAAAGAGGCCCGTTACAGCGGTAAAGGCACCCAGCACGCTGTCGAGAACGTAAACGAGAAGATAGCACCTGAACTCGTAGGCTGCTTTGATGCAGATGACCAGGCCCTTGTCGACAAGGCAATGATAGAGCTTGACGGTACTGATGGCAAGTCCAATCTGGGCGCAAACGCAATTCTCGGCGTATCAATGGCAGTTGCCCGTGCAGCAGCAGAAAGTCACGGCCTTCCCCTTTACAGATGGCTGGGCGGTGTAGGCGGTAATCTTCTCCCTACTCCCATGATGAACGTAATTAACGGCGGTGCTCATGCTGATTCTACAGTAGATTTTCAGGAGTTCATGATTGTCCCCCATAATGCCCCAAGTTTCAAAGAGGCGTTAAGAATGGGCGCAGAAGTTTATCATGCGTTAAAGGCTTGCGTAAAGTCCCGCGGCTACTCAACAGGCGTAGGCGATGAAGGCGGATTTGCTCCTAACCTCAAGAGCAATGTCGAGGCACTTGACTTACTCATGGAAGCAGTAAACAAGGCAGGTTACAGGCCCGGTGATGATGTCAGCTTTGCCCTTGACGTAGCAAGCTCAGAGTTCTTTGACACCAAGCAGAACAAGTACATTTTCACCAAGAGCGGCGGTTCAGAGTACACTTCAGGCTCACTCGTAAAGCTCTATGAGGAACTCGTCAGCAATTACCCCGTAATCTCGATTGAAGACGGCTGTGCAGAAGACGACTGGGCAGGCTGGGCAGAACTTACGGCCTCAATCGGTCAGAAAATCCAGCTGGTAGGCGATGACTTATTCGTCACGAACCCGAAGATTTTGGCGCGCGGAATTTCTGAGAAAATCGCAAATGCAGTCCTCGTTAAATTAAACCAGATTGGAACAGTCAGCGAGACCCTGCAGGTAATCCAGATGGCAAATGACGCAGGTTACGCAGCCGTAGTATCTCACAGGTCAGGCGAGACAGCAGACACGTTTATCGCAGACTTGGCCGTAGCAACAAGGGCAGGTCAGATTAAGACGGGAAGCATTGCACGTACTGACAGAATCGCGAAGTATAACCAGCTTCTCAGAATCGAAGAGGATCTCGAGGGCGTATCAAGCTATGCAGGGCTTAAGAGATACTCCCCCATGTGGAAGAAATAAGAGGAATTTATTATGGCATTAGTCGAACCGGATTTCATTCTTTCAGGAGTAAAGCGGGTAATCAGCACGGATAAAGCTCCTGCAGCAATCGGGCCGTACTCTCAGGCTATTCAGGCAGGGCATTTTCTGTATGTCTCCGGTCAAATTCCAGTAAACCCAGTAACCGGCGAGGTCCCCGGCGATATTGCAGCTCAGGCAAAACAGAGCCTGGAGAACCTGAAGGCAATTCTTGAGGCAGCAGGTTATTCATTAGGGAATGTAGTGAAGACCACGATTTTTGCGGCTGATATTAACAATTTTGCAGCAGTCAATCAGGTCTATGCAGAGTACTTCGCAAAAGATGCCCCGGCACGTTCTTTCGTTGCAGTAAAAGATCTGCCCAAGGGTGTCGGTATTGAAATCGAAGCAGTTGCATGGCGTGAGTAAATTTTTGGAGGTAATGTTTTAAACATGGCAGAAACAACAACAGCAGTATCACCTTGCGGAGGCAGTGCACCTTCTGGTTCTGGCTCTGGTTCTGGTTCTGGAGCAGCAGGCGCAGACGGTGCAGCACAGCAGGGCGGTTTAATGGGAATGCTTTTCCCGCTTGCTATATTCGTCCTGATATTTTATTTCTTTATAATCAGGCCCCAGCGTAAACGGGACAAGCAGCACAACAGCATGATAGCCGGAATTGGACGCGGCGATGAAATTGTTACGATTGGCGGATTTCTTGGAACAGTCAAAGATGTCCGCGATGATACGTTCCAGATTGAGTTGGCTGAAGGGGTTCGCGTGAGTATCCTCAAGTCCGCAGTTCAGACCAAGCGCGTAAAGAAACAGGAGGCTTCAGTCTAACATGAATCGTGCTGACAAAATACGCCTCTGGTTAGTCATTATAGTAGTAATAGGGGCGTTGTTCTATGTGTGGCCGTTGACAGGCAGGCTTAATCTTGGCCTTGACTTAAAAGGCGGTGCTCACATAGTTTTGCAGGCAAAGGACACTCCCGAAAACCCGTTAAGAGATGACAGCATTGACAGGTTGCTGGCAGTCTTGAGAAATCGAATTGACCAGTACGGAGTTGCCGAGCCTATTATCCAGAAGTCAGGCTCTGACAGGATTATCGTAGATTTACCCGGAATTCAGGACCCCGCAGCAGCTCTTGAGTTAATCGGACGCACTGCAAAAATGGAATTCCGCGAGGTTATTGACTCTAATAATTCAGCACCCCCTGCACCTCAACGCCAGAATTATGACGATGACAAGCAGTTTATAGATGCCCAGGAACGCTGGAAAAAAGCAATGGAGAGCCTTAACTCATCGGGTTCCCAGTTCCAGGCAAGGGCAAAACAGAATTCAGGCTGGCTTGCTGCCCCCGGTGAGGATGAAGGCCAGTATTACCTGCTTGGGCCGGTCTTGTTATCCGGTAAGGACCTGACGAACGCAGAAATGGCTCCTGACAGTTTAGGCAGAATGGGCGTTTCTATCGAGTTTAACTCAGAAGGCGCAAGATTATTTGAAGAGGCAACAGGTAAGTTAATCGGCAAGCAGTTAGCAATTGTTCTCGATAATATCGTAATCTCTGCCCCAGTTGTTCAGGACAGGATTTCAGGAGGACGTGCCCAGATTACCGGAAGATTTACGAATGAAGAAGCTTCACGTCTTGCTATAATGCTCAAAGCCGGAGCCTTACCGGTAGCAGTCGAAATTGCCGAGAACAGATCCGTAGGTCCGAGCCTTGGTGCTGACTCTATCAAGCAGGGTATCGAAGCAGGTCTTTTCGGGGCGGCTATGGTTCTTGTCTTCATGCTGCTTTATTACCAGTTTAGGGGACTTGCAGCTGATGTAGCCCTTGCAGTTACGGTTTTGCTGATTTTCGCGGGATTAATAGCTTTTAACGCAACCCTGACACTTCCCGGAATTGCTGGTATTATCCTGACTTTGGGAATGGCAGTAGACGGCAACGTTTTGATTTACGAGAGAATCCGCGAGGAGCTTAACACCGGAAAGACCCCCATGGCAGCTCTTGATGCAGGTTTCCGGAAGGCTTTAGTCACGATTCTGGACTCTAACATTACGACATTAATTGCAGCCCTTGTGTTATTCTATTTCGGCTCAGGCTCAGTAAGGGGTTTCGGCGTAACCTTGAGCGTAGGACTTGTAGCTAGCGTATTTGCCAATATCGTAGTAACCCGCGCTATCCTGCAATTATTTATTAAACGGGGAAAGGAGATAATAAGGAGACGATGAGCATGTTAAATCTTAAATTTGACTTCATGAAACACAGAAAGATAGCTCTGACCATAAGCCTTGTCCTCGTGATAGCAAGCATAATTCTGCTCTTAACACGCGGCCTCAATCTTGGAATAGACTTCACAGGGGGCAACGTAATTCAGACGGAATTTAATACGCGTCCTGAAATTGACTCAGTCAGAAACGTAATTTCAGGTGTCGTAGCAAAAGGCGCGATGATTCAGAATTTTGGCGAAAAGGGCATCATAATCCGCACTAATGAGGACACTGAACAAAGCCGCGAGGCAGTAGTCAAGGCCCTGACAGCAGCATATTCCGACATGAAAGTTACCGGCTTTGAGAAAGTCGGCCCTGTTGTCGGCGGTGAATTAAGGCGGCAGGCGATTATCGGAGTATCTATAGCATTAATCGCTATTTTGCTCTATATCACGTTCAGGTTCCAGTTCCGTTTTGCTGTAGTAAGCGTTGTACCCCTTGTCCATGACGTAATTGTTGCCCTTGGGTTCTTCAGCTTAATGCAGTTTGAGATAGGCTCGTCATTTATTGCGGCAATCCTCACTATAGTAGGTTATTCGCTGAACAACACGATTATTATTCTTGACCGTGTCCGCGAGAACTGGGGGAGCCTGTCCCGTGACGGCATAGTCAATCTTGTGAATAAGTCATTGAACCAAACCCTTACGAGGACGATAAACACTACACTGACGACTTTATTCCCTGTAATTGCTTTATGTGTCTGGGGAGGTCCCGTATTAATGGCCTTCAGTTATGCAATGTTAATCGGCATAATAGCGGGCACATGGAGCTCGATGTTCGTAGCTACGGGCTTGTTAGTCGAGTGGCATAGCAAGAAATAATACTGGATAGTGTATAAAAAAAATCCCTCTGTAGAGTTAAATCTTTCAGGGGGACTTTTTTGTTGTATACTTAATGCGCTAGAATAATAAATTAAATTTTTTGTTGGGAGTAATGAGTTTTAATGCTTCTGAAAATAAATAATGTCGGCCGTCTGAAAAATGCCGAAGTCAAAATTAACGGTATAACTGTGATATGCGGTAATAATAATACGGGTAAAAGTACAGTAGGCAAGATACTTTACTGTATATATAGCTCTCTGCACGATCTGTATGCTAGTATACGCGAGGACAAAAAAGAATCTATCAGACGATCAATAAGCTATGCTATACGTTCTCCTGAAAAAGGTTATCTTGTGTCTAGTGAAATTTTAGAATACATATCAAAAACGCTTGACAACGAAATAACAAGTAAAACACTCATTGATACTGTCATGAAGATATGCGGCATTGATAAGACCGAAATTGATAAGGCTGAACTGTCCTCAAGAATAGATAGTATCTTAGCAACCAGCACTGACGATATGGTCTGTAATTTTATTGCACGCAGAGTTGAAGCAGAGTTCGGGCAGGGACTTGGCAACGTAAATCATCCGCGCAGTAAAGTTTCTTTAGAGCTGACTATAAAGAACGAAGCTATAAAAATTTGCTCTTCAGGAACCAGTGAAAAACTGATTGCAGAAAAATTTTTCAGTCTTGATAAGAATATTATATATATAGACGATCCATTTATAATAGATGACCTGAATACTTACATATATCTTACGGCAAGAGAGGACAAGTACAGACACAGATATAGTATGCTTAATATGGTTGCAGGAATGTACAGAGAAAAACGGACTTCAGCAGAAGAAATTATTGCGTCACACAAACTTGAACGGGTAATAAAAAATATAAATTCTGTATCAGACGGAGATTTAGTGCGTGAAGGCAGTAAATTCATGTATAAGCATTCCAGACTGAAGAAAAGCCTTAATCTTCACAGCGTATCAACGGGCATAAAGACATTCATAATCATCAAGAAATTGCTGTTGGACGGCATACTTGAGGAAAACGGCATAATGATTCTCGATGAGCCGGAAGTTCACCTGCATCCTGAATGGCAGATAAAGTTTGCCGAGATTATAGTTCTCCTGCAAAAGGCTTATGGACTTAATATTATTTTGACCACTCACAGTATGGACTTTCTTAGCGCAATTGAATATTTTTCCCAAAAAAATGGCATTGAAGAAGTGTGCAGCTATTATCTTACAGAGCTTAAAGAAGCAAAGAAACCTGATGATTTCCCATATGCTGTAATGTGTGAGATGAATTCAGACAAAGAAAAGCTCTATGCTTCAATTTCAGAGCCATTCTTGTCTCTATACAAGCAAATGAATGATTGAGTATGAAATTTATTAATATTTGTTCTGGATCTCGTGTATCTCTTAAGAGAACATCGTATGATTCGGCTAATGATGAGCATATGACCGATTCAAAGCTAATTGTTGTCGATTTTGACAAAACTAAAACTTCTTACCTCAATAATCTGCAACATTCTGAAGAAGACGCTAAATCAGTAGATGCCCTTGCTAAAGGTAAAGACGGTATTCTTTACATGATTGAATTCAAGAACGGTAACTGTCGGAAGGAAGCAGAAGACATACGCTCAAAGGTAAAAGATTCTGTTATTATTTTATGTGACATATGCAACAAAAAATTAAAAGATGCAAGAAATGAAATAGTATTTGTGTTAGTAGTGAATTGGGATCATGCGAAATTGACATCCAGCGACAGAATTGCAATAACAAAAGCTAACAAATCTAACAAGACTAGCGCATTATTAGGACTGGATAAGGTTGCAGGACTATTTGTGAAAAAAGCTCTTATTTTTGATAAAGGCGAGCTCGACCGCAAACTTATTCCCAAACTAGCAAATATATAATAACTGCCTCCTCTGGTGAATATCATCAGGGGAGGAGATTTTATGCTTAATTACAGTTCTGTGATTTCTGACTGGCTGAAAATCTTTATCCCAGATTCATTCAGGACATAAGATGCTGCTTCGTTGTCGCTCAGTTTAAAGATTATGCACGCCTTCTGAGGGTTTTTATTTCCCTGAACGGCGTACATGTACTCGATGTTAATACCTGCCCCTTTGATGACGTTCAAGACGGAAATTAAGCCTCCCGGTACATTAGGGACTTCAATTGCAAGGACATCTGTGAAGCTCGAAGTAAATCCTGCCTTTCTAAGGACTGACGCTGTCCACAAAACATTATCGACGATGATTCGCACTATTGC
>JAFSQO010000146.1 GCA_017446645.1 Synergistaceae bacterium
AATGTTGATGCTTGCAAGTGTGAGAAGATTTGCTCATATTCTCAAGCGCACCGAACTTCAGGATTACTCGCTCAAGAATAAACTTGGCCGTGATTTCTCTCAGTGTACTGTCGGAGTTCTGGGGACTGGCAGAATCGGCACTACAGTGTTGCAGCATTTATCGGGCTTTGGGTGCAGGTTGCTGGCTTATGACATTTATCGCAACGATAGAGCAGCAAGGCTGGCGAAGTATGTGAGTCTTGATGAAATTCTCGCAGAGTCAGACATTATCACGTTACACATGAACGCTAATGCAGAGAATTATCACATTATTAATCATGAAAGCATTGCAAAGATGAAACAGGGAGCTTATATAATAAACACTGCACGAGGCAAATTAATTGACTCTGAAGCATTAATATCCGGAATTGAGTCAGGCAAGCTCGGCGGGGCTGCTCTTGATGTCGTAGAATTTGAGAACGGTTTGTATTATTATAATCGCATGGGTGAAGTCATGGTGAATCCTAAACTTGCATTGCTGCGGTCATTCCCGAACGTTATAATCAGTCCTCACACAGCATTTTACACTCGTGAAGATGTGAGAGACATGGTAGAAGGCAATTTCAGGAGCCTGTACGAATTCGAGAATGGAATTAAATCGCACGGATTTGAACATGAACATGAATGAAAAGCAAATTATTTTCGGGAGCGTAAATTTTTTATGAAAATATTAATCACAGGAGCAAAAAGCTTTATAGGCAGCGCATTAAAAAATTATCTGTTGCAATGGCCGGAAAAATATAAAATAGACACGATAAGTCTTCGTGATGATGCTTGGCTCTCTGAGAACTTCGGGAGCTTTGACTCTGTTTTTCACGCCGCCGGAATTGCCCACGATGACACTAAGAAAATTCCTGAAGGCGAACAAAATTTATATTACGAGATAAATACGAAACTGGCATACGAATCGGCTCTCAAGGCAAAAGAAGACGGAGCAAGGCAATTTATCTTCATGAGTTCATCAATTATTTACGGCAAATCGGCACCAATAGGCGAGCAAAAAATTATCACCAGAGATACTCCGCCGAATCCTGAAAGTAATTACGGTGAAAGCAAGTTAAAAGCAGAAGAGGCGTTAAAGAGTCTCGATGACGAAAATTTTAGGGTGTGTATCTTGCGCTGTCCAATGATTTATGGCTTTGGCTGCAAGGGGAATTATCCGGTGTTGTCGAAACTTGCCCGAAAACTGCCGGTTTTCCCGAAGATTCATAACACCCGCTCCATGCTATACGTCAAGAATTTTGCAGAATTCACCCGCCTCATAATAGAAAATCAGGAACGCGGCATCTTCTGGCCTCAGAATAAAGAGTACTCGGACACTTCACATCTCGTTAAGTTGATTGCTAAGGCTCACGGTAAAAAAGTCATGTTAATACCGTGCTGCGAGTTCATGCTGAGACTCTTATCGCGCTTCACCGGACTGGTGAACAAGGCATTCGGTTCTCTTGCTTACTCTCAGGATTTAAGCGAATACAAATCGGACTACAGGCTTTATAGTCTCGAACAAAGCATCACAGATACAGAGAATAGCAGTGATTAGTTACTATCACTATTTAGGAAATTCCTCGAAGCCCTGTTATCGTTGAGTGATCTATAAGCCTCGCCAATAAGTCCTGAAATAGTTTCCGTCCGGCTGTATTGTTCATACTTTGCCCAGCCTATATTAACTCTCAGGTTATATCTTATGCCTGCTTTTGTTGCCGTGTTTCTGATGTAATTTTTGATATGTTCGGTGAAAAGTTCAAGTTCTTCATCGTCTTCAATGTCAGCAAAAATAATGAACTCATCGCCGTAATATCTGGCAGCATAGCAACGATGTTCTTCATTGCGGAATTTCTTGAGGGCCTCTGCAATGGTTATCAATGCCCTGTCGCCTTCAGAATGTCCAAAACGGTTATTCACTGCACTTAAATCTTCGACATCTACTGCAAATAAGTGAATTTTTTCGGTATTCTCTTTGTCTAATCTCTCTGCAAGACTGCGCATGAAGCCGTTCCTGTTGGGAATTTTCGTTAATGGATCGACTGAGATAAGACTGTCAGCATAATTTATGTATATGAGAATGTCAGCGAGAATTATAGCATAGCACAGACCTAGAAGCCGCCAGTTCACAAGCTGAAGCCATCCGCCTATGATGAAAAATACAGGGTACACTGTCATAACAGAAAAACTTTCACGCTCGTACTTGTTAGCGTTTCTCTGTGCCATAACTGACAATATTACGGCACCTACAGAATAGGCAAAGTCAGATATGTAAATTAAAGGCAGTAAGACTCCGGGTTTAATTACTTCTGAGGACATATCGATATATAAATTATTGAACGGTGAGATGATTAACATGAGTGCATTCAAGATAACCGGCAGT
>JAFSQO010000147.1 GCA_017446645.1 Synergistaceae bacterium
GAGGCAGAAAAAAACCGTTGAAGGCAAGCGTAATCCTACATTGAAGCCAAAAGAAGAATGGATTGTGATTGAGGGAGGCATTCCAGCAATCATTGACCAAGAGACTTTTGACGCAGTGCAGGAGAGACTAAGCAGGAACAAGCGCAAATCAGGCTCATTCAAGGCAAAGGAGACGTATTTACTATCAGGATTAATCTTTTGCGGTGAATGCGGAGAAGCTATGCACGGTAACAAGCATTTAGACGGCAGGAAGAAAAGCAACTATTCTTCATATCGTTGTCATGACAGTGAAAATAAGCTCGGATATAAGAACAAGGAGACATAAATATATATTTACGTCATGCTTCTTTAAAAACTAGTGGAGTTATTTGCGCTTATGTTATGCAAATATTCTACTTATAATACGAAAAAATAAAAAAACTTCCCTGATATTATTCAGGGAAGCATACTTAATTGCCTGACAACTTCAGACTGAATGAGTCTTAGACAAATCAGATACTAGAACTAAATCATCTGCAAGAACATCAAACTCAAGGTCTTTTGTTTCGTTGCATTTCGCACACAAGGGGACGATGTACCATTTGTTGTCTTTGCTGTCGACTTTTTTGACGTGCCCACCGTGTTCTGCTTTATTGAAGCATTCTGTGTTTGAGCAAAAAGGCACAAAATCACCATAGCCTTTATATTCCATCCATAGTTTGAGCCAGTTTTTGCCACCTGTGCTGCCACTGTGAAGATTCTTAACTCTCATATTATAAGCACTCTCCTTTTGTGAAACATAAAATACTGCATTGCTTATCGGCCTATAACTGTTGATTCGTGGATGTCTCTGGTGGAGATAAGGGGATTCGAACCCCTGACCTCTTGAATGCCATTCAAGCGCTCTCCCAACTGAGCTATATCCCCAATATGTGATGTGAACAACGGCTAGAATTATACGCAATTCCACCGCAAAATGTCAAGCCTGCCACAAAAAAACAGAGCCGGGATTTTGTTCCCAGCTCCGCAAAATTTTCACGCGATTTACACTTCAGGCTTCACAATCCCGATAAAGGTCTTCTTGCCGTCGCGTATTTCTACGATCCCCATATCCTTCTCTGCGTCATGAGTCGCGTTTATCGTCGTCATTCCCGTAACCGTCGGAAGGTCTTTCACCGTTTCGAGAGCGTCCCTGATTTTCGCAGGCTCTGCACTTCCAGCACGTTCGATAGCGTCCTTCAGCATTATGTAGCAGTCATACCCTAATGCACAGTTCACGTTAGGGGCTTTGTCGGGGTGAATCTTGTTCCATTCCTCTGTGAAGGCCTTTGCTACCTCGTTCATTTCAGGCATTGAAGGGTCATACGCAAACGTCGTGTGCATGAAGCCTTCTACAGCGTCCCCGCCGAGCGTAACGATTTCGGGGTTGTCCATTGCGTCAGCTCCGATGAACTTGAACGGTGCGCCGAGTTCTTTTGCCTGCTTGAGGACGATTGCACCCTCCGCGAAATATGCCGGGAGAAATACGATGTCGGGCTTCGCGTCAATAAGTGCCGTGAGCTGTGCCGTAAAATCAGTGTCGCCTGACTGGTAGAACAATGACGCTACAACTTCACCGCCCATTTTCTTGAAGGAATCCCTGAAGAATTTTCCGAGTCCGACGCTGTAATCATTCGACATGTCAACGAGAGTAGCAGCCTTCTTGAGGCCCAAGTGCCTGAATGCGTATGTCGCTGCTCCTGCACCCTGAAAAGGATCGATGAAGCAGACGCGGAAGTAAAACTTTTTGCCGTCAGTTACAAGCGGATTAGTGCAGGACGTTCCGATTACGGGGACTCCGGCTTTCTCGGCAACTTCTCCTCCGGCCATTGCAAGCGATGAACCGTATGTGCCGATTATCGCGTTCACTTTGTCGTTCTCGATGAGGCGGGTTACGGCATTTGCGGCTTCTACTTTGTCGGATTTGTTGTCGACGATTACGAGTTCGACCTTACGCCCTAAAATTTCGGGGAACAACGAGTGCGCTAACTGTGTGCCTTCAAGCTCAAGCTGTCCGCCGAAAGCATTCTGACCCGTCAGGCAGTTGAAGACTCCGACTTTGATTACGCCGTCATCAGCAAGGGCGCATGTACCGAGCATTAAGACGAGGATTAACGCTGCAAAAATTTTACGCATTGTGAAAATA
>JAFSQO010000148.1 GCA_017446645.1 Synergistaceae bacterium
AATCCGCAACAGAACTGACAGGGAGACGGCGATAAAAATTGCAAATGACTCGCAAAGTTCGGATATATTGATTGCTGAAGGTGAAGCGTCTTACATGAAAATCCTTCAGACAGCCTACGACACTCCGGAGAAAGCAGAGTTCTATAACTTCCTGAGATCCCTCGATGCCCTGAGAAAATCTTTTGCTAAAGATAAAGACAACGCCGAAAAAATTATCATTCTCGATAAAAGCTCAGAGATTGGCAAGCTGATCTACGGCAACCAATAATCCCAATAAAAGGAGTCAGAGAAAAATTTTCCTTCATCCCTGACTCCGTTATCTTTATTATTCTGGTCGGGGTGAGAGGATTCGAACCTCCGGCCTCATGGACCCGAACCATGCGCGCTCGCCAGACTGCGCTACACCCCGCTTACTGGTGCATTCTATCATATCACTCAGATTGATTTGCGTCAAACACCTTAATTAACTCTTCAATTCTTCCCCTTCAGTTGAAGCGACTACGGCACACACTGCAGTATCGCCCATGACGTTAATGCACGTTCTGGCAGCATCGAGGATTACGTCAATTCCTGCTACTAATGCAATACCCTCAATGGGGAGACCTACGCTTGTCAGCACAAGGGTCAGCATGATTAATCCGGCTCCGGGGACTCCAGCAGTTCCGATTGAAGCAAGGGTTGCTGTTATGACTATGCCGATTTGCATCTGGAGGGTCAATGGCACGTTAAATGCCTGAGCTACGAACAGTGCGCAAACTCCCTGATATAATGCCGTTCCGTCCATGTTAATCGTGGCTCCCAAAGGCAGGACGAACGCGCTGACTCCTTCTGACACGCCAAGATTATCGCGAACGTTAGAAAGAGTTACGGGTAAAGTTCCGGAACTTGAACGGGTAACGAATGCGGTAATAGCAGCTTCCTGAACGCCTTTGAAGTACCAGAGGGGCGAACGCCTGCAGAACATTGAAATCATTCCTGAATACACGAGCAATGCATGAAGTATGCAGCCGATATAGACAGCAGCAATGACTTTCGCAAACGGGGCAAGTATGGCAATTCCGAACTTCGCAGCAGTCCCTGCAATTAAGGCAAAGACACCATAAGGAGCAAATGACATTACCATATGGGTAACTTTGTACATGACTTCGGCAACGTTCTCGAAGAAGTCCGCAATTTTCTTGCCTTTCTCACCGGCCATGATGCAGGCGACTCCGAAGAATAATGCGAAGACTATGATTTGCAGCATGTTCGCATTCACCATTGAAGCAATCGGGTTAGTCGGGAATATATCGAGAATTACGTCGACTAACGGCTTGGCCTCTCGTGCGCTGGCCTGTAAGTTCGCGGGTATGTTCATGCCTATTCCGGGGTTAAACAAATTTCCGCAGGCAAGTCCTAGCACAATTGCTACTGCTGTAGTCAGGAGATACAGGACAAGGGTCTTAATGCCTATACGTCCGAGCTTGTGAATATCGCCGACCGAAGCTGCTCCGGCCACAAGTGAAGCAAAGACCAACGGAACTATGAGCATCATCAAGAGCCTCAAAAATATTTTGCCGACAAGATCAACGAACGGCATTACGTAATTGCTCAGGACAGCCGAGTTTGGAACTGTCGGGCCGATTGCGAATCCGAAAATAATTCCTAAGACGAAGCCTATAGAAATTTTCCAGAGTAACGAAATTCCTTTTTTGCCTTCTGACATAATACTTCACTCCTTCATATTTTTATTGCGCTAATTATATACTACGAGAGTTAAACTTGAACCGGCACTTCCATTGGATATTTGCCGTCAAAGCACGCTTTGCAGTAGGTATCTTCACCGCAGACTTGGGTCAAGCTCTCAAGACTCAGATAAGTAAGAGAGTCGGCTCCCAGAAATTCGCAGATTTCTTCCGGGGATTTCTGGACTGCGATTAACTTTTCCCTGTGAGGCGTATCAATTCCAAAGTAGCACGAATACTTTACTTCTGGTGAGGCTGCACAGACATGGATCTCTTTCGCTCCAGAATCACGCAAATGACTCACTATGCCGCGCAAAGTTGTGCCTCTGACGATTGAGTCATCGATGATGATTAATCTTTTGCCTTCAATATTATGCTTTATCGTTGCGAGTTTTATCTTTACAGCTGCTTCTCTCTGCTCCTGAAGTGGCAATATAAAAGTCCGTCCCATGTATTTGTTCTTGATTAAGCCTTCGCCGTAGGGAATTCCCGACGCTTCAGCATAACCGATTGCCGCAGGGATTCCTGAATCAGGTACAGCCATGACTAAATCAGCTTCGATTTTGCGCTGCTGGGCTAGTTTCATTCCGCACTGTCTTCTGAATTCATAGACGCTAACCCCGTCAACGATTGAGTCAGGTCTTGCGAAGTATACCATCTCGAAGACGCAAAGATGTTTTCTGCACCATCTTGAAGGTTCTATGCTTTTAATGCCTTCTTTGTCGATAATCACTATTTCGCCGGGAGTAACGTCCCTCACGAATTCTGCATCTAATGCTTCGAGCGCACATGTTTCGCTTGCAAGAATATAACCTGAGTCATCATGAAACTTGCCGATACACAAAGGGTGCAGTCCATAAGGATCCCGAACGCCGATTAACTTGTCATTAATCGTGATTACAAGGACATACGCGCCTTTGATGAGACTCATAGCGTTTTTGATTCCTGCTTCGATTCCGCGTGAACCGTGCTGACAGATTAGATTCAAGATAGACTCTGAATCGCTGGAAGTGTGAAAGATTACACCTTCGTCCGTGAGCATTTCGCGCAAAGACTCAGCATTAATCAGATTTCCGTTGTGAGCAAGAGCTATCTCGCCGAGCCTGCATGAAGCTGCAAGGGGCTGGGCACTCCTGACGCTGCCGTCACCTGCTGTTGAATATCTGACGTGACCGATTGCTATGTTGCCCGGTAAGCTCTCGAAAGTCTCATTCCTGAAGACTTCTCCTGCAAGGCCAAGACCTTTTTTGAGTTCCATTATGCCGTTGTTGTTTGCGGCAATTCCTGCGCTTTCCTGTCCCCTGTGCTGAAGAGCGTACAAACCATAGTAAACAAGCGGGGCTGCCTGTTTATCACCGCTGCGATAGACTCCAATCACTCCGCATTCCTCGTGAATTTCATCTGACATTATTTCTTGTTTATCCTGCTGAAGATTTCCTGATAAGCCTCTTCGACTCCGCCCATGTCGCGCCTGAATCTGTCTTTGTCGAGTTTCTCGTTAGTCTTAGCGTCCCAGAATCTGCA
>JAFSQO010000149.1 GCA_017446645.1 Synergistaceae bacterium
ACTATGTTTTTGCCTATATCATGAACATCACCGTACACTGTAGCAAGGATAACGGGACCCTTTGCTTTGCCCTGAGTTCCGGATTTTGCCATTGAGAGCGATAACACTTCAAATGCGGATTTAGCAGCTTCAGCGGATTTGATTAACTGAGGCAGAAAGGTTTTCCCTGACTCGTAGCTCTTGCCGACTGAGTCAAGTGCCGGGACTATGTTTTGCTCGATTATCTCAAGGGGCTTTTTGCTGTCGAGTAACGTCCTTGTCATGTTTGCGGACTCTTCCTTGAGACCACGAATTATTGCGGAGTTCAAATCGTCTGCAGGTGCTTGCGTGCCGGTAACCTGAGCCGTAATTGCCTGAGTAGTGTTTGCGACCGGGTGAGCCTCACAGTAATCTATGTAATCCTGCATGTCTGACTCTGAACCTGTGAGCAAATTCCAGGCGTGTAAACTCTCCTGTAAATCATTGTCGCCCGGGTTGATTATGGCCGAGTCAAGTCCGTTCATCAGTGCAGCGATTAACATGGTGCGGTTAATCAGAGGTCTTCGCGGTAATCCGAAAGATACGTTGCTTAATCCCAGAACAGTAGGGACACCCAGCTCTTCTTTTACGAGTTTTATTGCATTAAGTGTCTCTATAACAAGTTTTTGCTGTGCTGATGCAGTGAGTGTCAGGCAGTCTATCAAGATATTTCGTCTGGGAATGCCGATTTTTTCTGCTTCGTTAATTATTCTCTCTGCGATTTTGACTCGTTCACGGGCTGATTCTGGAATTCCTGACTCATCAAGACACAGGCCAAGTACACACGCACCGTATTTCTTTGCGATTGGCAGAACTTTTTCGAGGCTTTCTGATTTACCGTTTACTGAGTTCAATAATGGCTTGCCGTTGTAGACCCTTGCAGCAGCTTCGAGTGCTTCATAATTTGAGGAGTCTAATTGAACCGGAAGGTTTACTATACCCTGAATTTCTACTAATAATCTGCTCATGACTTCAGGCTCGTTAATGTCTGGTAAGCCTGCGTTAAAGTCTAAGACATCTGCGTTCTGTTCCTGCTGTTTTAAGGCTTCCTTGAGGATATAGTCAATATTGCCTTCGCGTAATGCCTTCTGTAACATTTTCTTGCCTGTAGGGTTGAGCCTTTCGCCTATGACGATAAACTTTTTACCGAACGTTACGAGTTTTGACGATGAGCATATAACCGTGTCGTCACTGACATTGCGTTTAACCGGCGGGATATTCCGCACAGCATTCTTTAACTTTGCGATGTGTTCAGGAGTAGTTCCGCAGCAGCCTCCCAGAATATTCACACCCATTTTTGCGAACTCAGAACAGACCTTTGCGAACTCGTCAGGTGTTACGTTATAGTGAGCCTGGCCATCTCTCATAACAGGAAGTCCTGCATTAGGCTGAACCATTACAGGAACGTGGGATACACTGCAAAGCCTCTTCACAATCGGGATTAACTGCACAGGCCCTAATGAGCAATTCACACCTAGGGCACTGACTCCGAGACCTTCAAGTGTGGCTGTCATGGTCTCTATACTTGTGCCAAAGAACGTCCGGCCTGACTCCTCAAAGCTCATAGTGGCGAACACAGGCAAGTCAGAATTCTCGCGTGCTGCCAGAACTGCCGCCTTTAACTCGTAAATATCAGTGAAGGTTTCGAGCAGAATCACGTCAGAGAAATTTTTACCGGCATTGACCATTTCTGCAACTGCCTCGTAAATCTCATCAAAGCCTGCATCACCTGAAGGAGCCATCACCCGCCCGGTTGAGCCAATATCTAGGGCAACTAGGGAGTCGCCTGCTGCCTGACGAGCGAGTTTAGTACCTGCTTCGATTACTTCCCGAACACTGTAGCCTGAGTTAGCGAGCTTGAATCTATTTGCCCCGAAGGTGTTTGCAGTAATAAAGTCTGCGCCGGAGTCTTTATATTCTTTGTGCACTGATAGTATTAATTCCGGATTTGTGAGATTTAGGATTTCCGGTATTTCTCTGAGCTTAAGGCCCCGTGATTGGAGCATAGTACCCATTGCGCCGTCAAAGAAATATATCTTGTCGTTATTCATGATTTATACACCCCCTGTTTTGTTTACAATGGCATTATATCAGGTATAATAATTTTCACGAGGGGACCCGGAGCGGGACAGGGGTCGCTTCACAAGGGTTATTTTATGCCCTGTAGGAAGCTGGTGATTTCATGAGAAGAAAATCTCGTAAATCCCGGTGGAGGACGGTGAAGAGACTCTTTTACTTGGTCGTAATACTCTTCACAGTCCTCGACTGGTTGTGCAATTTTGTCCTGAAAGTTCTCACACTTTGGGACAGGTTGTTCGGCTAGGCCGGGTAATTTAATCTTCAAATAGGGTTCAACACCCCTCAACGTTGGCCCTATTTTATCACAATATTTACGCAACTGCGTCATAAATCTCGTCAAAACCAGCATCACCTCAAAGAAATATATCTTGTCGTTATTCATGATTTATACACCCCCTGTTTTGTTTACAATGGCATTATATCAGGTCTGGTATAATTTACTCCACGAGGGGCTCGTAATGGGAACACGGCCCATCAGACGAGAGAATCCTCCGTGTGGAAATCTGGTGATTATCATGGCTCACAAGTCCAAATGCTCCAGACGGAAACAACGGCAAGGCTTCTTCCGGATGATTAAGCAACTTGCCGTATTTCTGCACTGGTTCGCTGGGTTTGCCCTTATTCTCCTTGAAATCTGGGAGATAATTAAGAACTGGTAACGGGTGTTTCAGAGGTTCTTTTACCTCATTATCCCGAAATAGGGTACAATTCCCCTCAACATTGTCCCTATTTTATCACACTATTTCCGCAACTGCGTCATAAATCTCGTCAAAACCAGCATCCACCTGATTGCGCCCCGTCAAAGAAATATATCTTGTCGTTATTCATGATTTATACACCCCCTGTTTTGTTTACAATGGCATTATATCAGGTCTGGTATAATTTACTCCACGAGGGGCCCGGTGG
>JAFSQO010000150.1 GCA_017446645.1 Synergistaceae bacterium
AATCTTTGATGAATAATAATAGCAATAGCAATAAATCAGAAGTCCCTGAGAGAATTAACATACCGGATAATTTTAAATGGGATTTAGAAGCAATCTACAAAGATTTTGACGAGTGGCAGAAGGCTTTTGATGACGTTCAGGCCAAAATCGAGGGCTTGAAAAAATTCGCAGGCCGACTCGGTGAAGGCTCGCAAACCCTGCTCGAATTCATCAGGGCAGAAGAAGCAGCATCACTCGAAATGAATAAACTGTACTCTTATGCCAACATGAAAAGCCACGAAGATATGCGCGAGTCTAAGCCTATGGAACTCGCAGGAATGGCCGAAAGTCTGCTGGTAAAATATTCGTCGGCAGTTGCATTCTTTGAGCCTGAAATCCTTTCGCTGCCTGATGACTACATCAACGAGTGCATCAAGAAAGAGCATGAGTTAACGCGCTATGAATTCTTCTTCAGGAAATTATTGAGAGAACGCGAGCATATACTACCGCATGATCTTGAGATTCTCCTGGCCAAAACCGGAGAGCTTACTTCAGTTCCTGAGAATGCCTTTAGACTCTTAACGGACGCTGATATGAAATTCCCGGATATTCAAGACGAGTCAGGTAACAGGACAGAACTCACTGAAGAACGCTGGTACAGGTTCAGCAGGAGTCAGAACCGTGAAGTCAGACGCTCGGCATTCATGGGAATTCATGGAACCTACGACAAATTCAGGAACTCTATTGCTGCGTTATATTCCGGCTCAGTCAAGGGCGATATATTTTACTCACAGGCGCGAAAATATAAGAACTCCCTGGATATGGCACTATTCGGCGAGAACGTCCCCGAAGCAGTCTATAATCACGTTGTTGACACTGCAAGAGAGTACTCACCCAGATTAATGCACAGGCTGATAGCCCTACGCAAAAAGATTCTGGGCCTCGATGAGCTGCACTTCTACGATATTAACGCACCTTTATGCGAAGAACCAAAAGGCGAATTTGCTTTTGACGATGCTGTCGAACTTGCAATCAAGGCTCTTGCTCCTTTAGGTGAAGATTACGTAAATAATTTCAGGAAAGGCATCAACGAACGCTGGATAGATATTTACGAGAACAAAGGCAAACGCAAGGGCGCGTACTCATGGGGAGCCTACGGGACAAAGCCTTATGTCTTACTTAATTATGACGGGACTTTACATGACGTATTTACACTTGTTCATGAAATGGGACACAGTTTGCACAGTTATTACTCAAAGACTAATCAGCCTCAAGTTTATGCAGATTACACTATATTGCTTGCTGAAGTTGCTTCAACGACTAACGAGGCGTTATTACTGGAGTATCTGCTCAGGAACTCGAACAGCATTAACGAGAAAAAATGGCTGCTCAATTATTATTACGACATGGTTCGTACGACTTTCTTCAGGCAGGCAATGTTCGCTGACTTTGAACGCCAGACTCATTCTTACTCAGAAGACGGCGGAGTCCTGACACCGGATTATTTATGCACACTATGGGGGAACCTGAATGCCCAGTATTACGGACCTGACATGACGATAGACCCTGAACTTTGTGCTGAATGGGCACGCATTCCACACTTCTACTCAGCTTTTTACGTCTATAAATACGTTACGGGCTTCACGGCAGCTAATGCCTTTGCTTCGGCTATCTTGAATCAAGAAGACAATGCAGTCTCACGCTACCTCAAATTCCTTCAGAGCGGAGGCAGTGATTACTCCCTGAACATTTTACGGCGTGCAGGTGTAGATTTAACAAGCCAAGGACCATTTGAACGCACCATGAAATTCTTCGAGGCAAGACTCAACGAGGGGGCATCATTATGGGAAAAATAAAATTAATAGCCTTTGACCTTGACGACACTGTTCTTAACACTCAAAAGAAATTGACCCCTGAAACACTGCGAGTCTTATACAGGGCAGCAGAATTAGGCATCGAAATCGTGCCTTCAACCGGACGCTTCTGGGGCGCAGTTACTGACGAGATAAAGAATCTGCCGTTCGTTCGTTACGCAGTGACTCTTAACGGAGCAGCAATCTTTGACGTTAAGAACCAGAAGACAATCGCACGCTTTGAAATTCCTTCAGAAAGAGCCGAGACAATGGCCAGAGTCTTCGATGAATTACCTGTAATTTATGACTCTATCATTGACGGTCAGGGCTATATGAACCGCGAATTCCACGAACGCGTCAAGGACATTACTATAGGCGAGTGGCAGTACAAAATCATTTATGGACTGCGCAAACCAGTTGATGACCTTCACGAGATCATAAATCAAAGCTCAGGCGTTCAGAAAATGCAAATCTACACGAAAGACTCAGATTTGAGAGAAAGATTACTGGTTGCCTTACCTGTAGTGTTCCCGAATAGTTTATTCACGTCGTCAGTTCCGAATAATATCGAGATCAATGACCTTAAGGCCAATAAAGGCGACGGCTTAAGATTCATAGCTTCACATCTTGGAATCGATATGAGTGAAGCAATGGCGTTCGGTGACGGCTTGAATGACA
>JAFSQO010000151.1 GCA_017446645.1 Synergistaceae bacterium
GAAGAACGAAGCACCTTTATTCGTAGCAGGCAGCACTCATCAAGGAGAAGACGATGTTGTAATCGCAGCCTTCAGGATAGTCCGCAAGAAATTCCCTGATTCGAGGCTCGTAATTGTCCCCAGACACCCTGAACGCGCATTGATGACGGTAGCAAGTGCATTGCCTTATCCGGAATTAACGGCAGAGCTTTTATCACGCACGGATCCTAATAACAACGAAGCAGCTATCATAGTAGTTGACCAGATTGGCGTGCTGTTTGATTTATATTCTATTGCCGACGCAGTTTTTGTAGGGGGCAGCTTAGTCGAAAAAGGCGGACAGAATCCTTTTGAGCCTGCGTTGTTTGGACTTCCTGCAATTCACGGGCCAAGCATGTCGGACTTTCCTGATACAGAAAGAATGGACTCAATGGGGGCAGCTGTATGCGTTCATAATGATTCTGAACTTGCAAGGGTCTGGGAGGAGGCACTGGAGAGTTCAGCCGTCCAGAAGGGATTAAAAAATTGCGAGGAGTACTTCAGGACATTGGGAGGAGCAGCGAAAAAGACCTGGCAGGAGATAGAGCCGTTAATCAGAGAATAGAATAATGTGCTTGCGAAAAAAATAATCGTGCGCTAAAATTCTAAGGTCAACGTAATCTTTTCTCGCGGATGTAGTTCAACGGTAGAGCGTCAGCTTCCCAAGCTGAATGTTGCGGGTTCGAATCCCGTCATCCGCTTCCTAGTAGTCCTGTTGACGAAAGAGTCGGCGGGACTTTTTTGTGTGCTATGTTATACTAGCTTACTATAAATTAAATTAAGAACATAAGAATTCAGGAGGTACATTGATGGCTGCTAAAAAATTTTTTGCCTTAATTACATGTTTATTAATCCTGGCGTTTTCCTGCACGGCAAATGCTGACGTTGTTAAGGGTGTTAAGATTGGTATCCTTACCAAGTCAGTTACTGAAGAAGTCTTTAACAATAATGCTTCTGCGACTTGGTTATGGGCAGTATTTCATTATAATCACGGCAAAGAGGACAACTTCAAGTTTTATGATGACTTGAATACGATGTTGCTGGCTCTCAACAGGGGAGAAATTGACGAGATTGATTTACCTGAAGTCGTTGGTGAATATGTCACAGCGCAAAATTCTGATTACGAAATTTCCTGCGTTATGAACTCTGTGCCCGTCAGTTTCGTGTTTGGCTTCTTGAAGAACAGGAACTCACTTCTATGGTACGATTTCAACAAGACATTGGCTCTTATGCAGCAAGACGGAACGCTCGCTGAACTTCAGGCAAAATATTTATCGGACTTCGGTAAAGATAAACCCGAATCCGTAAAGTTTGACTCTTTCCCTGATGCCCCGACTATAAAGATTGCTGTAACCGGTGATGTTCCTCCGATTGATTATATTGCTCCGGACGGCAAGGCAGCAGGATTCAACGCAGCTATTCTCGCAGAAATAGGCCGTAAAATGAAAATTAACGTTGAACTCATGAACATCGACACAGCAGCAAGAAACACGACTCTTGCATCTGAACGCGCTGACGGAGTTTTCTGGTACATTACGGATTCTTTCGATAAATCCGAAGGCATTTTGTTCTCTGAGCCTTATTACACGTTCGATAAATTTGTCCATATACGCAAAAAGAATTAGTTTATGTAAACACGAGTCCTGTTGACAGGAAAGAGTCAGCGGGGCTTTTTGTTTGCGATAAACTTGTAAAATCAAGGCTTGCTGTATTATACTAATTCACTATGAAAAAATAATACGAGCATTGCACGAAACGTAATATATAAATTAATTCAATTAGGAGGCAGAATTTTTTTCATGAAAACTTTACTAGGTTGCGTTCATATTATCGTCGCTATCTTGATGATCGTAGTAGTCTTACTTCAACAGCGCAGGCAGGGCGGCTTCTCCGGAGTATTCGGCGGAGGCACTCAGGCGGATTCCGGCCAGTGGCAGAGGTTCACACCACTCACAAAAATCACGATAGTACTTGCCCTTGTCTTCATGATAACTTCGTTCTTCATTGTCTTCCTGAACTAGTTGTTAATGAAGGAGCTAACTATGTTAAATTCCCTTAAGGAAGTAACTGACCTGAAAGTCGATAATAAAAGACTTTACAGCGCAACTCACGAAGAAATCAAATCAGGAGCAACGACTGACATTTACTTCATTAATACACGCGATGTCTTAGAATCCGTAAACATGCTTGACACCCCTGTTACTGCGGAAATCTTTACACGCACTACAGGAATGTTTGCGGGTCTTGCAGAAGTTCTTGAATTACTCAAAGATTCCCCGGTCCAAATCGAAGCATTGCCCGAAGGCGAATATTTCTCGCCCAAAGAAGTAGTCATGAGAATTCGCGGACCTTACGGAGCTTTCGGTTATCACGAGACAAATTTACTCGGAATATTATCAAGTTCATGTGCTTGGGCAACGGCTGCAAGAGAATGCGTCGAAGCTGCAGAAGGTAAAGCAGTGTTATCGTTCGGCGCAAGACATTTACACCCTGCAGTAGCTCCTGTTATGGAAGCAATTGCTGTGAAATTCGGCGGCTGTGCTGGGGCGAGCTGTATTCTCGGTGCAAAGTTATGCGGTCGTGAACCCCTTGGCACTATCCCTCACGCTGCAGTCTTGATAATGGGCGATACTGTCAAACTTGCTGAGGCTTATGACGCGGCTTTGCCTGATAATATCGGCAGAACGTTCTTGGTCGACACTTTCAAAGATGAATGCGAGGAGGCCCTGAGACTTGCTGAAGCACTCGGCAGCAGACTCGGAGCAGTGAGACTCGACACACCGGGCGAGCGCGGAGGAGTTACGGCTGAATTAGTGAAAGAAATACGCTACAGGCTCAATCATGCAGGTTTTAATCATGTCAAGATCGTAGTCTCTGGAGGACTCAATCCAACGAGAATTAAAGAACTCTCACAGGCCGGCGCAGATATTTTCGGAGTAGGCAGTTACATAGCTCATGCAGTCCCTATGGATATGACTATGGACTTGAAAGAAGTCAACGGAAAGGCAATAGCAAAACGAGGCAGACTTCCCGGTGTACTTGAAAATAAGAGGCTGATTAAGATAAAATAATTTTCGCGTGAACAAAGCCCCCGTTCACCCAGAAGATTTATTTTTTATAGAAGCATTAAGAATTAAGCAAGAAAATTTGCAGAAATTTTGCAGGAGGAATATTTTAACAATGACGGGCAGCAGCTCATACTTGGCAAAACCCGGCCAGGTTCAACGAAAATGGTATGTTGTTGACGCTGAAGGCAGATCAATCGGTCGTCTTGCAGCAGTCATCTCAAGAATATTAACAGGCAAGAACAAGCCGACTTACACGCCTCATGTCGACACAGGCGATTATGTAGTCGTAATCAACGCAGAGAAAGTGAAGCTCACAGGCAAAAAGGCTTCTCAGTCAACGTGGCACTATCACTCAGGCCACCCCGGCGGATATAAGTCAACGAACTGGGGAGATTTGCTCAAGAAGAAACCCGCAGCACTGTTTCATCATGTTGTAAAGGGAATGCTTCCCAGAAACAGGCTTAAGTACGCAAGCAAGCTGAAAGTTTACGCAGGGCCTTCACACCCTCATACGGCTCAGAACCCTGAAGCTCTCGAGATTTAAGGAGGAAATTATAAATGTCAGAAGATAAATACACATGGGGAACAGGCCGCAGGAAAAATGCCCTTGCAAGAGTCAGAATTTGCTTAGGCACAGGCGAAATCAAGATCAATAACCGCACAGTCGAGGATTATTTCCCGCGTTTAGTGTGGCAGTCTCAGGTCTACCAGTCACTGAAGACAGCAGGCGTTGAAGGCAGAGTCGATGTCTTCGTCAATGCTTCAGGCGGCGGCTTAACAGGTCAGGCAGGCGCAGTAAAGTTAGGCATAGCACGAGCGTTAATCAAGATGAATCCTGATTTACGTCCGGCACTCAAGAAAGAAGGCTTATTGACCAGAGACCCCAGAATGGTCGAGCGCAAAAAGTTCGGTCAGAAGGGTGCAAGAGGCAAGAGGCAGTTCTCAAAGCGTTAATCAATCAAGAAAATTATTCCCCCATTTTCGGGGGATATTTAATTCTTTATACCGGATTTAAAGTAATTGTGTTATTGTCTTGGCCTAAACTTGAGCTTGTTGGTGATGTTTTTAAAGTTGATGATGTTGATGAAGTTGATGAATGAGCGTCTATTTGCAGGATTTTTTCGCCTGTCAACATTTGCTGCTGGTTCTCCGTGAAAACAATTTCGGCCTGGACTCCTGTTGATGCTGCGACTGACGTTAAAATTTTCCTGACGTTCTCGTCCGAGTGAGCTAGTATTCCCTTCTGAAGTTCGTTAATTTTGACTTTCTGAAGGTCCGCCTGAATCTCGCGGTTCTGATCTTCGAGCTTTACTGAAGTGAAAATGCCTGCGCTCTGGTCATAGACTTCAAAGCTGTTTACGTCAGCATAAACGTCCGTGATTTCGCTGTGAGGCAGTGAGATAATTACCTTGTCGCCGTCAAAGCGTTCTGAAACCTGA
>JAFSQO010000152.1 GCA_017446645.1 Synergistaceae bacterium
CAGCAACACTTCAGAGGGCATGGCAATTCACAGCGGGGAAACTCGCTTCAGTAAGCGCGTTGCAGAACGGGCAGGTGAGATAGTCATGGCAATCACCCATCACAGTCTCTCTTTTGAAGTTTCAGGTGATATGACATTACCGGCTCCTGCATTGAAACTTTACGTGCTCCTGCTCCATATATCAAACATTAAAACCGGTGAAACATTCCCGATATATATTCAGGAGCTTGCAGACAAGTTAAAACGCACTAAACGTACTGTACAGTTATGGCTCAAAGTCCTTATCGACAGGGGGCTTGTTATACGCGTTTTACGTAAGAGTAAACATAATCCCAGATGGAATCAAAGCAGTTACTTCATCATCACTCATACACAAAAGCAGAACCGTTGCGCCGGAAAGGATTTTACGACTACTACGCAAAAAATTTCGCTAGGTACCGAAGCCCAGTTTCGCGGGAATTTAGAGTCTTTTAAAGAGAGTCAGAATCTAACTCTAAAGAGGGGGGGAGAACCTGAAGCCCCCAAGACTTCAGAGAGCTGTAACGCAACTTCAAATGCTCCCCAAGATTTTGTTGCAGCGTGTGAACGCTTAATGGAAACACTCGAAGTTAAAGAAGCAAACGCTGTGAACACGGCGAACTCCGAGACAGAGAAGAAAGAACCGGAAAAACCTGTTGATAAGACTGATAATTATGACTTGTCGGGAGTTCCGGAAGCTATGCACTGCGTTGCTAAGTACCTGCTGTTAAACACCGGCAGACCGGCTTTGACAACGCATGAACGCGAAATACTCCGCGAAATATTAGATGCCCAGCACACTCCGTTGCGGGTTATGAAGGAGATTGATAGACAGATAGCCTTAAAGAAGAGAAAGGGCGGTAATATCCGTCAGGTAACATTTAACCTTATTGGGGCAATCCTGCGCAACCAGAACAGCCACGAACATGCACAAATTAAACATGCCGCTAACAGGGAAGCAGCAAGGACAGAAAAAGCCGCCAGACAAGCCAGCACACAGGCAAATCTGCCTAAAGTCTCAGCTCAGGCTTTACCCGTCGAAGAAGCTGAACGCATAATCGCAGAACACACAACAGGCGAGGCAGTCAAGAAAGATACTGATACAGCTATTCCTGTAGCATTGCAAGAACTGTATGAGCGCATAAAGAAGCGTCAGGACGAACTTAACCAGGAATTATTCCGAAAATACCCGCAATTATTATGCGACCCTAATGACCCTAATGCAGAGTGTGTCGACTTCACAGACGAAGATTTTTACAACTTTACATTAACGGCTGAAGAGTACCTGCGTTTGAAGTTCCCTGAAGCTACGGAAGAAGAACTGCAGCGACGTACTTATTGCAGCGAGAAACATTTGCAAGAAGCATTTGACCATGACTTCGGATGTGCTATGTGTACTGACCCTGAGACATGCCTAAATACAGACAAACGCGGCAGAATGGTTGTAGCACTGAAAGATAGCGGCTGGGGTAAGTACTTGTGCAGCGGGTGGTCACCATGTAACGGCTGTAAATATCCAGATGCCGACAAAGATAAGGATAAGCCCAACCCTGAACTTGAACAGCGTATAAAGAACAGTGGCTTAACCGAGTGGCAGAGCAAACAGACGTTCGAGAGCTATGACCATGCCGGAGCCAAGCCTGAAGTAGTCTCAGCAAAGGCAAAGGCAATACTTGCAGCTAAGAATAAGACATCACTTGTACTTGCAGGTAAACCCGGCACAGGCAAAACTCACCTGGCTATAGCAATAGCTCTGGAAGCCATGAAGGACGGGCGAAATGCAATATTCAGGACAGTTCCAGATTTATTAGATGAACTGGCTCGTGCTGACTGGGAACACACAGACTTCTTTATGTTAAGGCAGAAATTCCGCGATGTCCCGTGCCTTGTGCTTGATGATTTAGGCAAAGAGAAGTCAACGCCTAAGAAGCTGGAATACCTGTATCAGATAATCGACTATCGTTACACTCATGGATTGCAGACGATAGTAACGACAAATGCTTATGACATGGACGGGCTTGTGAACGAGGATAATGCGGACTGGGTAGAGCCGTTAATTTCAAGGCTTCTTGATAAGGGGGAATGGGTATCGATGCAGGAAGCAGAGAATTA
>JAFSQO010000153.1 GCA_017446645.1 Synergistaceae bacterium
GGCTCGATTATCGCGACTATTCCCCCTGTTGTTATGGCTGTGATTCAATTTTCTCCTGGATTGTTCAAGCCGTTTCTTGTGCTGGTCTCTCTTGCTGCGATTCAGATAACAATAGGAAATATAATCACTCCCAAAGTTATGGGCGATAGATTAGGCGTGAGTCCGATTGTGATATTGCTGTCGTTATTATTATGGGGAATGATCTGGGGAATTCCTGGTGCATTGCTTTCGACCCCGATAATCTCGATTATCAAGATAGTCTGCGAGAACATTGAACCGTTACGCTTCATCTCAGTGTTAATAGGCAGCGGTGAGTCCCTGAAAAAGATTCCTGCCTCAAAACTTCCTGCACCAAAAATCGAGGCAATAGATCTCTCAGCAGTCAAAGAAGCAGTGAAGGACAAATTAACTGACGCAGCAAAAAAGATTCGCAAGAAATCACAAGCCCAGACTCAGGCACAAAATCAGGGTCAGAGTCAAAATAAAGTAAAATAAAACTTGACGAAATCATAATCACTCACTAAAATTAGTCATGCTTTATTTAGGGCGGTATAGCCAAGTGGTAAGGCAGAGGACTGCAAATCCTTTACCCCCAGTTCGAGTCTGGGTGCCGCCTCCATTCATAAAATAAATACGCAAAAACTTTTCACGTTAATTTTTCACTGTGTTATACTCTGAATTTATATTTGTAAGTGTA
Organism: Synergistaceae bacterium; assembly: GCA_017446645.1. GTDB lineage: Bacteria > Synergistota > Synergistia > Synergistales > Aminobacteriaceae > JAFUXM01. Next base: position 698 of record JAFSQO010000153.1, read on the forward strand.
AATGATTCATAATAATAATTACAGGAGGAAAAAATTTTAATGTTTGGATATGGTCTTGACCCTACAATAATAATTATCATACCGGCTTTATTATTATCAATGTGGGCACAGCACAGAGTCAGCTCGACATTCAGCGAGTACAGCAAGGTCACAGCAAGAAATAACGTAACGGCAGACGGTGTTGCCCGAATGCTCTTGACTCTTTACGGAATGGGAAACATGCCGATTAATCACGTGTCTGGAAATCTCACGGATCACTATAACCCGCAAAATAAGACTCTGAATCTCTCTGACAGCGTCTATAATTCACGAAGTATCGCCTCAATCGGAGTAGCTGCTCACGAGGTCGGCCACGCAATTCAGCACAATGAAGCCTACACGCCGTTATTGTTCAGGAATTCGATAGTACCGGTCGTAAATATCGCGTCTACTGCATCAATGCCTTTATTCATGATTGGATTAATTGCCGGAATGATGTCTCTTGTCAATATCGGGATAATTTTATTCACAGGCACTCTTATATTTCACCTGGTGACGCTTCCCGTTGAGATTAACGCAAGCTCCCGTGCTTTGACCCTGCTTGAGCAGACTCATACGTTGAACTCTCAGGAACTCGCCGGAGCCAAGAAAGTTTTGACCGCCGCAGCATGGACTTACATAGCAGCAGCATTGATGAGCTTATTGCAGCTTGTGAGGCTCATAATGATTCGCAACTCCCGGAGGCGTTAAATCTTGCGGGGAATAGAAGCAGCTCTCAAAATCCTGACTCAAAATCCCAACGAAGGAGCATTCGCAAGTGAATCACTCAGGAAACTTGCAGACCGCGAGAAGATGAAGGCCCCTGATATATCATTAGCGTCTTCACTGGTTTATATCTTCATGAGGAGGCGCGAACTCTGGGAAAAAATTGCGGGCGACTACATTCGTTCAAGTGAGAAATTGCCCCGTGAAGTTTATGCTGCCCTGATCATGGGAACGGGAGGCATTTTAGAACTCAGGCGTTTTTCTGAAGGAGTCTTAATTAACGGGATACTCGAACACGTCAAGAAAAACAAGGCTCATGCAAAATACGCGGGCTTGATTAATGCAGTTCTGCGCAAAATCAAAGAGTCAGGCTCAGAAAGTCTGGAGAAGTTCAGAAAATCCCCTGCCCTCGAAGGCCGTGCAATGTGGGCAGGCGTTCCAGTCTGGACCCTTCCTGCATGGATGAA
>JAFSQO010000154.1 GCA_017446645.1 Synergistaceae bacterium
CAAATCAAGATGAGCGGTTACAGCGTCGTTAATATCGAGTTTGATTCACAGGGCAGCTACAATGACTCAGTTGATAGCATAATAGTCGAGATGATTCGCAAAGACCGCAGTCCCTTCTGGGTAAGACTCGGCAACAGGAAGATAGAGCACTACCTCAACCGCAGGAAGTTCGAGGCAGCGTCCGAAGGCTGGTATTACAGTCAGAGCAAGAAGGCAGTCCTGATAAAGTATCTCAACGTGAGAGAGAATATTACTCTTACTGTCTCATTTGAAGACTTTGATTTGATTGGAATGTGATTTAATTATGCTGCTCAAGAAATTTTTATCGTATGAAAAGACCCGCAATGGCTATCTCATTCACGGAGATAACGCTGATGTTATGCTCGTCTTTATGACCGATGACGTAATAAGGATCCGTGTTTCGTTCGCAAGAGAATTCATCGAGAACTCCTACGCCCTTGTAGTTACGGCATGGGACGATAATCTTGACTCCCTGTTCAGCGAAGAGAGAACCCGAATCACTGCACTTGATGCTGCATGTCATGAAGATGATAAATCACTCACCTTCACAACCAAGACTTTACGCCTCGTAATGAGAAAAGAGCCTGTTGCATTCACCCTCTATGACTCTCAGGGCAAAATAATTTACCGGGATTTGCAGGAAAGAGCCTACGAACGCGACCATCTCGGCAGGTTGGCTCACTACTCCTGCATGGACAGGGAACGCGACCACTTTTACGGATTCGGCGAGAAGACAGGGCACCTCGACAAGAAAGGCCGAAGATTGCGAATGTCCCCGAAAGACGCTATAGGTCATGACCCTGAATTCGGCGACCCAATGTATAAGCACATTCCCTTCTATATAAGACTCAACGAGGAGAACCTGCACCCGCTCGGACTGTTCTATAATAATTCGTATGATTGCGTCTTTGATATGGGGCAGGAAATTTCGGGCTACTGGGAACGTTACTGCTACTATCAAGTTGACGGCGGAGATATTGATTTATTCCTGATTAACGGCTCTAACATTAAGGAAATCATAGACCGCTACACGTGGCTCACAGGACGGACTATCTTGCCGACAAAGCAGTCATTGGGTTATTGCGCTTCGACTATGTACTATGCTGAACTCGAAAGGGACTGCGACCAGGAAATTTACAGGGTAATCGACAAGCACGTCAAGGAGAAGATTTATATCGATAACTTCTGGCTTGCTTCGGGTTATTCGTCAGGAGAGAAGGACAACCTGCGTTATACGTTCAACTGGAATCACAGACGTTTCCCAAATCCTGAAGAGTTCTTTGCTAACATGAACGCACGAGGCATTAACGTAATCTGCAACCTGAAGCCCGGAGTCCTGAAAAATCACCCGTATGCAGAGTTCTACGAGAGGAATAACGCCTTCATCAAGACCCCTGACGGTCAAGGCGATTATTATGGCCGCTGGTGGGGAGGCGAAGGGAGATTCATTGACTTCACAGGCATAGCAGGACGAGACTCATGGCGGGAACTGCTCGAAGTTAATATCTTGAGCAAAGGCACGAAAACCGTCTGGAATGACAACTGCGAGATGGACGGAATCGAAGACAGGGAAGCTCATTGCGACAACAACGGACACGGCGGAACTATGGCGGAACTCAAGATAATTCACTCTAACATGATGGCATTTACTGCAATTCAGGCAATCAAAAACGTCTACCCTAACGAAAGGCCCTACGTGATTAACAGGGCAGGCTTTGCGGGAATTCAACGCTATGCCCAGGTCTGGGGAGGCGACAATCTCACGGACTGGCGAACCCTGAAATTCAACGTTGCTACGATTATGGGAATGGGACTCTCAGGCTGTGCAAACATGGGCTGCGACATAGGGGGCTTTGCTGGAGGTGCTCCTGAAAGCGAGTTATTGCTGCGGTGGATTCAAAATGGAATATTCCAGCCTCGTTTTGTCCTGAACTCTGCTAACAGTGATAATACTGTGACTCAGCCCTTCATGTACGAGGAAATTCTGGAGCTTGTCAGGGATGCTTTTGCCTTGCGTTACAAGATGCTCCCGTTTATGTATTCGCTCATGTATGAGGCCAGCGTTTCGGGTTTGCCTGTAATGCGTCCGTTGTTTCTGGAATTCCCACATGACAAGAAATGCTATTCTGACAATAATTTATGCTTCATGTTCGGAGCTTCAATCCTAGTTGCGAATGTCCTGAACAAGGGTGAGACAACACGCAGGATTTATTTACCTGAAGGCTCAAACTGGTACGACATGAACGATAACTTTAGGTGCTATCAGGGCGGACAGACTATAAACCTTCCCGTCAATCTCTCAAGCATTCCGATGTTTATGAGGGGCAACGCTGTTTTCATCACGAGTAATGACATCAAGAACATCACTCACGATAAATTAACGCAGCTCGACTTGATCATTACGGCGGATTCTGACAGCAAATTTATTTTCTATGACGATGACGGCCATACTCAGGACTACAAGAAAGGCGTGTATTCGCGGGTCAATATCAGCGTAAAGTCAGGCGACAGGACGACAATAAAATTCACTCATGAAGGCAGCTATGAGTCAACGATTGAGAGAATGACCTTAAAGCTCATCAGCAAACGTAAAGGCGCGTATTGGGTCAGCGTTGACGGTGTGAGACTTCCGAGATTCATTGTACGCGATAATTTCCAAGAATCTCCGCAGGGCTGGTACTATAATCTCTCAGACAGAACTATTTGCGTGAAATGTTCCTGGCCTGTTCACGAGGTAATTATCTCGACAGAAAAATTTGACTTAATCGGCATGAATGAATAATAGTAAGTATCTGGCAAAATAGTGGATAGAGTTTTTTCTATTCTATTCACTATTAGCTGTCTTTTGTGTTATCATGATTACAAACGAGAAGGGAGACTCACGACTAATGAACTTTATAGCTGCAGGTCTTGCCCTTGCCGGAATAATCATGAATTTGTTTCAGGGTTTTATCACAATTCCGTTCATTGGCAAAGCAGGACTCTTTAGCATATTGAATTTCGCGATAGACAATAACAAACTATTTAACGATTTATTTTCCGGACCTGACAGGATAAAAATTATTGCAGGGTTAATCTTTCTTGCCTTCATTCCTGTGATTGCCTTGTTCGGGGCAGTTCGTGCAGCTTTCAGGAGAAAAGGCTCTATGCTTCTTGCTGAGAGCGCAGTGATGTGCGTTGTCTTCTCGATATTTCTCAGGCTGGTAATCGCTAAAGCAGACTCTTCACTCGATGATAAATCAAGCCTTCTCGCTAATCTCTTCGTTGATTATTTAGTGCCTCTAATCTGGGCCGGACTATACGCCCTTGCTGCATTCGTTGCTTCAGGTAAGAGAGTAAGGCTTCCGTCACGAAAAGTTACAAAGCCTGCTAAGACTCTAAACATTGCTGCACCAGCCGCAAACCAGCAAATAAATCTTTCACCTGATAATAATAAATACACGAGTCCCTGCGGAAAAGATTACGAGGCCATGACCTTACGGGCATTAATCAAAGAAGGACTCTCATGCCTCAGTGAAGGGAAATTCGACGATGCTGATAAATACTTTGAACACGCATTAATTCGCAACCCTGAAAGCTCAAACGCATTTATTGGACGCTTAATGGTCAAGTATCAGGCCAAGAATGCTAATGAACTCGTTGCTGCTCCTGTTTTGCTTGAGACAGAGGACTTTTTCCAGAGGGCTTTGATGTTCTCAAGTCCCAGAATGCGCGAGGTCTTGGACAAATACAGACGAGTGAACAGACTCAGACGAGGCTCATAACATGGCAGAAGATTACGCGAGTCTAATTCCCAAACTGCTGATTCTTGCTCAGAAAGGCGAGGCAAAAGCTCAGTATCATCTGGGTGTTCTCTTCAATGACGGCAAGGGAGTCCCCCAGGATTTCGTCCAGGCAGCAAAATGGTACACTCAGGCAGCATCTCAGGGACATATCAAGGCTCAGTTATATCTGGGATTGCTCTATCAGAAGGGACAGGGAGTCGAGCAGGATTACAGACAGGCAGCACTATATTATCTCAAAGCAGCGTCAGGCGGAGATACTAAGGCTCAATATTATCTGGGACTGCTATTCTACAGCGGTAAAGGAGTCGGGCAAAACAAAGACGAGGCTGTTAAGTGGCTCAAAAAATCTGCGGAAGGCGGGAACGAAGAAGCAAAGACCTTACTCGATAGGATATTAAAACCTGCGAAACCTGCAGAACCCGAAATTAAACCCAGACAGGAAAGGCTCGAAAGTCTCTC
>JAFSQO010000155.1 GCA_017446645.1 Synergistaceae bacterium
GGCAGGCCAAGCTCATTTTGCACGATTTTCATGACGTTGTAAGCCTCAACAGCAAACGTATGACAGCCGTGAAGCACTATCTCAATCACCCCGTCAACCTGATACTCGTGGGTAAGTTCCCTGATGTCGTCGAATCTCTGGGTGTTCGGGGTCATCACAGAGCAGTTAATTTTCAGGTAACGTTCAGCAATTGCCCTGAAGGGTTCGGCGTTCTCGTCAATCATAAATTTCTGAGTTCTCGGCCCTGCGCAGTTATCGGCACAGACGTAATCTGCTCCAAGTTCTTCGAGGGTCTTGATGACTTTATCGCGCACTCCTGCATTCGGACAGCCTGTTATTAATACTCTTGGCCGGTTGCCCTTGTCTTCTCGGACTCGTTCACGAAATTCACGGGTAATTTTCTGAATCTTCGCGACTAAATCATCGTCAGTAAAGTGAAAATCTGCACTCTCTGCGACTGTGCTTATCTCGTAGCCTGACACAGGAGACGGCTTCAGCTTCGCGACTTCGTACAAGTCAACGATTGCACGCCTGACTTTGTTGCGGTATACGATAGCGTCATGCAATTTCTCAGGGGTAATCTTAACGTGGAACAAGTCCTCAAGGAATTTTGCAGCACGTTTGACTTCATCAGTCCATGACTCTATCGCAAGTGCCTGGTCGCGTCCCTGGGGCAGATTCATAACGTGAACGGGCTTGATTAAGTTCATGAGTTCGTACATTTTCTTTTTGCCGTCGCATGTAGTTTCGGCCAGTATTCCGTCAGAAAAATAGAAGAACGGGCACTGATCCGTCATTGCCATACCGTAGCTTGCTTTGATTAACGGGCATAAAGTTTTGGGTAAAACAGTCTCGGCTTCTGGGATACCCTGCTCGGATTTACCGCAAAGACCTACAGAAATTGCTCCTGCAGCATAGACTAGTTCAACAGGAGTATATGAACAGAACACGCCGACTACTTTCTTGCCTCGCTGCTTGGCTTCATAGAGGGCCATGAAGGACTTTTTGCGGGCATCGTTGAAGGTCTCAAAATTTTTTGGAAGTGACAGCATTTTCTTATTTCTCCATAAGGACTCCGTCCCAGATCATACTTAACACTTCGTCAGTATCGCGGTTTGCGTCAAGAATTCCGCAGGTCTTGTAGTCATCGATAACTTTACGCAGGGTAGCTTCTGTATTTGCGTCAGTAACTGAGTAATCAAGGGTGTTATAGAACGCTAAAACTTTATCGAACTCACCTGAAGCCCATTTGTTTTCGAGCATTAACTTGATTGTATCCTCACGATTTGCCATTATCCACTTGCGGGCATTCTCATGGGCACGGGTCAATTTCTTTGCAGTAATCGGGCTGTTCTCGACTATGTCCTTTGCGATTGCGTAGATGCAGCAGGTCTCGTCTTTGAAGTCATCATCGAAAGTAATCGAGCGAATTACTCTCAGAGTCCCATTCTCTAGGAATTTCTGAATGAACTGGTCGCTTAATAATGCAGCCTCAATTTCACCGTTCTGCATTGCAAGTACAGCAGCCCCTGAGTCAGTTGACTTGTACTTAACGCCTCTGACTGGGTCAATACCGTCACGAAGCAGGAATCTCATAGTGATATTCTGGTCAGAGCCTCCAATACTCGTAGTGATTGCGATTGTCTTGCCTTCTAAATCCTTCGTTGTCTTGTAGGGACTGTCAGCCAGCACGCACAGTGACTTGCAACCTGTGTGCATTCCTGTCGTGAACTTCATCCGGACTCCGTTTGCAGCAGGAACTAAGAGTGTAGCGATATGTCCGCCTGCTATGTCGATTTTGCCTGTTCCGAGTGCGTCACCAAGAGCAATAGTATCACCCTGATAGCGTACAAGTTCGGTCTCGATCCCTTCAGCCTTGTAGAAGCCCTTGACCTGAGTAATTCCAAGAGTACCCGTGCAGAGTCCGCCGTTGTAGCCGATCTTTATGACTTTCCCATAAGCCGGTTCTTTCTTCCAGGCTTCAAGCTCCTCTTCAGGAGTCATAGCGAAAGCTCCTGACACGAATAATGAAACAACTAACATTGCCGCAAAAATTTTTCTCATTGCGACTCCTCCTTTAATTTAAAATTTGCCCAAAATTGAGCATTTCCAAAACTCTTTTACGCATCTGCAAAAACTCATCGCTGGTCCTGACTCTTGGGTAAGGCATTTCGTTTTTCATGTCTTCGCGAATCCTGCCCGGTCTCGGAGCCATCACGATTATGCGTGTTCCCAAATACAAAGCCTCGTCAATGTCATGCGTTACCATTAAGACAATGTGATTTGAACGCTGCCAAAGTTTCAGGATTTCGTCCTGCATGTTCATTCGGGTAAAGGCATCGAGTGCTCCTAATGGTTCGTCGAGCAAAAAGACTCTGGGCTTGTTAATCATCGTTCGGATTAGTGCGAGCCTCTGAGCCATTCCCCCTGATAACTGGTGAGGAAAGTCGTTGCGGAATTCTTCCAGACCAGCAAGCTCCAGCAATCTCTCTGACTCTGACTCATAATCTGCCTTGTGAGTGTAACCCTTCATCTTTGCAGTAAAGTCCAGATTTTGCTTGACCGTCAGCCAAGGGAATAACGTAGGCTTCTGAAAGACCATACCCCGCTCCGTGTCAGTGCCTTTGATGATTTCGCCGTTGAGTGTGATAGTCCCTGCTGTAGGGAAAATCAAGCCTGCTATGAGTCTCATTATCGTAGATTTACCGCAGCCAGAAGGCCCGACGATTGAGAGAAATTCGCCATCTTTGACGGTGAAAGTTATATCGCTGAGTGCCTGGGTAACGTCTTCGCCTTCAGTTCTTGCAAAACTCTTGTGAACGTGATTCAGTGTGAGAATGTTCACGTTAAATCATTCCTTCCTGCCAGCGTAACAGCCTGCTCTTGATTGCGTTGAGTCCGCGATTGACAATGATGAAGACTATGCACAAGATTACTATAGCAGCGTACATTTTGCCGTACTGTGCCCAACTCTTTTGCCATGATACGTACCAGCCCAGGCCGGACTCGACCCCGACCATTTCCGCAGTGATTAAGACAAGACAAGCCGAGCTCATGCCCTGAGTCAGCCCCTGCAAAATATTCGGAACTGCAAAGGGTACAGCGACATGAAAGATTAATTGCAGACTCGAAGCTCCCAGAGTTTTCGCAGCGTCATAAAATGACCGGTCAATGTTTCGTATTCCCGTCATTGTTGCAATAGTGAGAGAGTACCA
>JAFSQO010000156.1 GCA_017446645.1 Synergistaceae bacterium
ACGCCCTACAACATTAACGCAATGACCCAGGCAGCAGCTTTAGGTTCACTTGAGGACGATGATTATTACCGTGCTAACATCAAGTTAATCATCTCGACCCGCCAGTTAGTTACGGCAGCATTGAAGCAGCTTGACTTTGACGTAATAGAATCGTCAACAAATTTTGTATTCGTCCGCCATAAAAGACTTTCCGGCCAGCAAATATTCGAGGCCCTGAAGGAGCGTAAAATCATGGTCCGGCACTTTGCAAGTCTTTCAGCTTATAATCGAATTACAATCGGAACCCCTGAGCAGATGCAGATATTACTGAGTGCATTAAGCGAGTTAAGCAATTTAAGTGAGTTAAGTGAGGCATAAACGATGAGGCAGACTGAGATAACCCGAGAGACCCGCGAGACAGCGATAAAACTTTCACTAAATCTGGACGGCACCGGTCAGAACAAGATTGCTTCAGGTTGCGCCTTTCTTGACCATATGCTGACGTTGTTTGCCTCTCACGGACGCTTTGACCTGTTCGTAAAGTGCAGGGGCGACACCGATGTAGACTATCACCACACAGTTGAAGACATCGGCATAGTGTTAGGTCAGGCATTCAATCAGGCATTGGGCGATAAACGGGGAATTACTCGCTACGGACATGTTATTTTGCCTATGGACGAGGCTTTAATCCTTACAGCAATTGACTTCTCAGGGCGTGTATATCTTGGCTGGGACATGAATATTGCTGCCCCTAAGGTTGGTGATTTCGACACTGAACTGGCTCAGGAGTTCTGGCTGGGCTTTGCTAGGAGTTCGCTTAGTACCATACACTTCAAGCAGCTTGCAGGCACTAACTCTCATCACATCATAGAGTGTGCGTTCAAGTCCATAGCCCGGAGCATATCCCAGGCCGTGAGAATAAATCCTGAATATGTGAATGAAATTCCCTCAACGAAAGGGGTGCTGTGAGGCATGACACATTCTTTTTCTGGTAGAAGCTCAGAGAGAAGCAGCGTAGATATTTCTCAACACCGTATTGATAGGGCTCATGATGATTTGGAAGTCTCGAAGTATTTCTTTACTCAGGGCCATATGAGTGCTTCTGTAGATAGGTCTTATTTTGCGATATTTCACGCTGTTCGTGCTGTATTGATTCTCGATGATGTTGACACGACAAGGCATTCTCTAGTAATTTCCCGTTTCAACCGTGACTATATAGAGTCAGGAATGTTCAACGCTAACTTTTCTGACATGATAAGGTCTGCCTTTCGAGTGAGAGAATATGCTGTCTACAAAGACTACTACGTTGTAACACCTGAAGCAGCACAGGAGCAAATAAATAACGCAGAAGCAATAATCAACATGATAACGCACTATTTAGAGTCACGCTGGACAGAACTCACAAAGGAGGGTTAAATCATGACATACCCTGAGAAAAAGAGCATTCATGACAAGGCAATGTTCGATGACATAGTGAATGCAATCTTGTCAGTAATGGGCGATGATGCAGTGAAGATAATCCTTTACGGTTCAGTAGCACGTGGCAACAACACATGGGACTCTGACGTTGATATTGCAGTGCTTACGACAAGGCATTATGACTGTAAGGCCCGCAATGAGCTTTGGAATTCACTATGGGAGTACGATTTGAAGTATGATACCTTGTTTTCAATTGTGCCTATTGATTTATACAAGTTTTTTCAGTGTAAATATGACATTCTGCTTTACATGAACATAGAGAAAGAGAGCATAACACTGTGGAAGAAATACGTTATGCAAAATTTTTAGAGGGAGGAAAAAACATGGACCCAATATTCACCCGTGTCAGCACCCGTCAGTTCGTTCCTGACAGAAAAGTCGAGAGCAAGTACATCATCAAGATATTACGAGCAGCAATGGCAGCCCCTACAGCAGCAAACCAGCAAGAGTGGGAGTTCTACGTCACCGAAGACAGGGAGATCATAACCCGCCTCTCTCAGGTAACGCCCTACTCAAAGCCAGCAGCAAACGCCCCCGTAGTGATAGCCGCATGTTATAACGTAAACGCGCTCAGGGTCCCAGAAATGGCTGATATAGACATGGCCATAGCCTGTGAGAATATCTTGCTCGAAGCCGAATATCTTGGACTTGGAGCCGTAATGCTTGGGATAGCCCCATTTGAGGACAGAATGCAGAAAGTCAGCGAAATCCTCAAGATGCCGGATAATTTCAGAGCCTTCATGATAATTCCTGTCGGCTATCCTGTTAATAAACATGCTCAAGAAGATAGATATGAACCCGCAAAAATCCACGTTGTATAAATATGCGCAATTACTCGCGGACTGCAAACGCGCAAGATTAACGGGAACTCGCGGGGCTGACGATATATACAACTTGCAGATTCTTGACTGTATCGAGAGCCTGAAATATTTACCAGATACCGGCAAAATCATAGACGTAGGAACAGGCGGCGGACTTCCCGGAATAGTCTGGGCAGTGTATAGACCTGATTTGAGCGTTGTGTTACTCGACAGCATTAACAAGAAGTGTGAGGCAGTTCAAGAGATAATTAACTCTCTGGGAATTCAGAACGCAAAGATAATTTGTGCTCGAAGTGAAGACTTTGCCCATGATAACCGCGAAGTGTTTTCTTTAGCCGGAGCGAAGGCCCTTGCAAGTGCAGGAGTTACTGCTGAATTATTATCGCCCCTGGTGAAAGTTGGCGGTAAGTTAATCACTTTCAAGGGTGAACGTGTCCATGAAGAGCTTTCAGAAGTCAATAATTGCTGGCTAAAACTTGGCCTTAGTAAGCCTGAGATAAATTATTATGCTCAAGATGAAGGGAATTCATCAAAGTGTCTTGTAATCTGGGAAAAGATAAAATCATGTCCTAAAGAATTCCCCAGAAGAACGGGACTTGCAGGCACGAAAAAATTTTGGGAGTGATAGAAAGCGTCATGAAGCTCAAGAATTTACGTGAAGTTATTTTATTCGGCAAAGTCCTATCAGCAGGGCTTGTCATCGCAGGTTATGCATTTCTGGGTGTCTGGCTGAGTAACTGGCTGACCTCAAACGGCTGGCCTTTATTGCTGTCGTTGCTAGCTATACCAGTAATAACAGGCTTTGGAATGTGGCAGGCATGGCTGTTCATTCAGAAATGGAAAAGTAATGATACAATAATTCAAAAATAAAGCAGTAGAACTCCAACTTGCGCCTCCTGTTAAGGGGGAGAGGGCCACTTGTGGCGAGGGGGTCTTACTATTTTAGAAAGAAGGCAGGTTAATCAACATGAAAGATAGTAATTGCGGTTATTGCATGCGCGGCGAGCTGCTTGAGCAATTCGGGATTTACATCTGCGACTTAGGCGTGAGTTCTCTTGTACTGTTCAAGGAACAAAGCCATCTTGGACGCTGTATCGTAGCTTATAAAGATCACGTAAGCGAAATAGTGAATATCAGCGATGAGGAGCGCAATGCATTTTTTGCCGATGTCAACAGGGCAGCAAAGGCAATCCATGCAGCATTCAGTCCCGATAAAGTGAATTACGGGGCATACGGTGATACCGGTTGTCATTTGCACGTTCATCTTGTACCCAAATACAAAGACGGCTTTGAGTGGGGCGGAGTTTTCGAGATGAACCCTAAGAAGAAATTTTTGTCAG
>JAFSQO010000157.1 GCA_017446645.1 Synergistaceae bacterium
AGTTTGAATTCGCCCACTTATTCAGCGATGCTAACACTGCCTGCGACCAGAACCAAATGTTAATGGAAGCTATGAGGAAACTTGCAAGAGAACATGAATTGCGTTTGCTCTTCCATGAGAAACCCTTTGCGGGAATGAACGGCTCAGGCAAGCACACGAATATCTCACTAATGGACAGCGAAGGCAGGAATTTACTCAAACCTTCACATTCTCACAGGCGCAACGTAATTTTCTTGACGTTCTTATCAGCTGTAGTTCTTGGTGTATCGAGATTTCACAGTTTACTGCAGGCAAGCATAGCGACTTACGGGAATTTGTTCAGACTTGGAGGACATGAAGCACCGCCCTCAATAATCAGCGTTTACTTGGGAAGTGCATTGACTGACCTGATTCACAGGCTCGATAACTCTGACGTGTCACTGCCCGATAAAGGCGTTATGGATTTGGGACTCACGAAATTACCTGAGATAATTCCGTTTGACTCTGACAGAAACAGAACATCACCAGTAGCTTTTACAGGCGATAAATTCGAGTTCCGGGCACCTGGTTCCTCGCAGTCAATAGCATTGCCCGTTACAATGTTTGCTTCGTTATGGGCATGGGGAGTTGAGCAATTAACTAACATGATTGAGTCAAAACTTTCAGGAGGCACTGACCCAATCGATGCAGCACTTGAGGCAGCAAAAGAGGCTTTCAAAATGGGAAGCAATATCTTATTTGAAGGCGATGCATATACCCCTGAGTGGCAGGACGAGGCACGTAAACGCGGCTTAATCGAGGCTGAGACAATGCCCGACAGAATAGATTTACTTGCTAAACCTGAGAACAAAGAGATGCTGGCAAATCTGGGAGTCTACAGGGCGCATGAACTCGATAACTTACGCGAAATTCGTATGGAAAGTTTTGCTACCGGACTCGAAGTTGAGGCTGCTGTTCTCTATGATATGCTCTGGGAGGGAGTTTTACCGGCGATCTCAAAGCAGTTAATCCTTGAGAAAAATTCACTCAGTGCCCTTGACGGAATTGATTTCGGCGACACTTCAGCATGGAAGGAATATGCAGGCAGTCTCGGACGCACAAAGAACGCCCTGATTCTGGACGCTAAGAATCTTTACGAACTCAAAGGCAGATTGTCAAGCATGAATGCCCGCGAACGTTCTGATTTCCTGACTGGCAGCATTATCCCGTTAATGGACGATATACGTACAAAGTGTGATGCAGCTGAGTTAATTATCTCGTCAGAAATTTGGCCGTATCCGATTTACAGGAATTTGTTATCGCTCTCAGCATAATCTCACAAAATAAAACCCCTGCCGTACACACATGACAGGGGAATTATTTTACTTGACTCAAAAATTTATTCCGGCTCGAACATATCTTTGCCGACACCGCAAGGGGGGCATACCCAATCGTCTGGAAGATCCTCAAAGGCCGTTCCAGGTGCTATCCCGTTGTCTGGGTCTCCTACCGCAGGGTCATAAACATAACCGCAAACAGAACATACGTATTTCTTCATTTAGTTAAAAACCTCCCTCTAAGAATTGCGTTTTATTATAGCATAGCATGTTACTTTGCAAACGTTTGATAATAGCCAACGCACAAAACTATGAGAATAATGACGGGCACTATGTACGTGAAATAGAACCTCAATGCCTTAGGGAACTTCGCGCCCTTGCCTGTATCTGTCTCTTTAATGAAATTATCCCAGCCCCAGCCGTAACGCGTTACACAGAATAACAAATACACGATTGAGCCTATCGGGAGCATGTTGTTGCTTACGATGAAGTCTTCGAGGTCAAGAATTCCCGAACCTCCGCCCAATGGGTGAATGTCGCTCCATAAATTAAAGCCTAAAGCACACGGTATCGAAAGCACAAATAGCGTTATTCCCATAATAATCGTTGATTTCTGTCTTGACCAGCCGAAATGGTCCATGTAGCACGCCACGATGTTTTCAAAGACTGCGATAACTGTCGAGAGTGCTGCAAAACTCATGAACAGGAAGAATAACGTTCCCCAGATTTTGCCGCTGGGCATTGAGTTAAACATGTTGGGAAGGGTTACGAAGATTAATCCGGGTCCTGCACCGGGGTTTATCCCGTAGGCAAAGCAAGCCGGGAAAATTATCAAGCCTGCTGTCAATGCAACGAATGTATCAAGTCCTGTGATGATTAAGCTCTCGCCTAACAGGGTTCTGTCCTTGCTGATATAACTCCCAAAAATGGCCATGCTTCCGATTCCAAGACTTAACGTGAAGAACGCCTGACCTAATGCTGCATATAAAGTTGTCCCAAGTCCTGATGATACCAGCTTGTTAAAATCCGGTTTGAGATAGAATTCGAGTCCTTTCTCTGCGCCTTCAAGGGTTACGGATCTTACGGCAAGGGCAATCATGATGATTAACAGTCCGCACATCATAATTTTTGTGATTCTTTCGACTCCCCTTCTGAGTCCTGAGAAACATACAAGCGAGCCGATTATGACTGTAAGGGCCATCCAGCCGACCATCTGAGACGGTGATTCAAGAAATGTCCCGAAGAATTTGCCTACAGCATCTGCTTCAAGTCCCGTAAAGCTACCTAATGCCGAATGATAAGTATATGCCAGCATCCAGCCGGTTACGGTCGTGTAGAACATCATCAGGATATAATTTCCTGCCCAGCCGATATAACCCCATAATGACCAGACTTTGTGCTCAGGACAAAGAACTGCGAACGAACGCGACATGCTCTGACCGGAACCTCGACCGACAGCGAACTCCATGACCATAATGGGCAGGGCAAGGAATAACAGGAATGCAATGTAAACAAGGACGAAAGCTGCGCCTCCGTACTGACCAGTTATGAAGGGGAAACGCCATACATTGCCGAGACCGATAGCACAACCTGCAGACAAGAATATGAAACCGAGTCTGCTGCCAAAAGTCTCACGCGAATTTTCTGACATAATTAACAAACCTCCAAATAAAATTTAAAACTTGTAAATTATATCAGCTTACCATTTGCATAAAAGACTCATTTACGATAAAATACACTTCGTGTTCGCCGGGCTGGTGGAATGGTAGACACACGGGACTTAAAATCCCGAGGGCGTAAAGTCCGTGAGGGTTCAAATCCCTCGTCCGGCATAAGGCACAACATCGCGGGGTGGAGCAGTTTGGAAGCTCGTCGGGCTCATAACCCGAAGGTCATAGGTTCAAATCCTATCCCCGCCACCAGATTTATAACTTAAGGCGGTATAGCTCAGTTGGCTAGAGCACGCGGTTCATACCCACTGAGTCCCCGGTTCGAATCCAGGTGCCGCC